>JAEYRQ010000630.1 GCA_023435545.1 Pseudomonadota bacterium
ATGTAATTTGCCACGAGCCGCGGGCCGTAGATCACCGGCACGATGACCTTGTTGATTTCCGAGCCGTCGTTGGCGCTTTCCTCGTAGATCTCGACAAACAGCCGGTCGAGCGCGAAGGCCGCCCCGCTCACGTCGACTGCGATCTGGAACTGGCCGTGCTCGCCGGTTCCGCCACCGACATTGAAGAAGCCGGTCCGTTCGTCGTGTCCGTCGTGGACGCGATACTGCACCGTCGCCTCGAAGCCCTGCGCGATGCCCGCGACAAGAACGGGATTGCCGACGATGTCGAAGGGTTTGGGCTGCTGGATCTGGTTGACCATAGGGTTCTCCCCCGCGCTCGCGTGCACCGGCGCGCCGCGCGCCGGCTTGACGCTAGGGAAACCTTGCCCCCGCAATGTGGCCGTCAGGAGACGCTTTCGGCCGCCGGCCGTTGCCCCCGACGCAGCGCGTTTTCCCCCTTTGGCCGGCCGGCGCGATCCGTGTAGGGTCGGACCCGACACTGGACACCCGGACACCGACCATCGCATCTGGCGACATGGATCAGCGCTCCCCTGACGACACGAGCCGGACGCCCGGCGGCTACCGCGTGCTGGCGCGCAAGTACCGGCCGACCAGCTTCGGCGACCTGATCGGCCAGGAGCCGATGGTGCGCACCCTGCGCAACGCCTTCGCCTCCGGCCGCATCGCGCAGGCCTACATGCTCACGGGGGTCCGCGGTGTGGGCAAGACGACCACTGCCCGCATCCTCGCCCGCGCGCTCAACTACGAGCCGGTGGAGGCCGCCGAGGGGACGCCGGCCGGACCGACCCTCGATCTGCCCACCGAGGGCCGCCATTGCCGGGCAATCCTCGAATCGCGCCACGTCGATGTGATCGAGATGGACGCGGCCTCCCACACCGGCATCGACGACATCCGCGAGATCATCGAGGCGGTGCGTTACCGGCCTGCCGAGGCGCGCTACAAGATCTACATCATCGATGAGGTGCACATGCTCTCGAAGGCCGCCTTCAACGGCCTTCTGAAGACCCTCGAGGAGCCGCCGGAGCATGTGAAGTTCGTGTTCGCGACCACCGAGATCCGCAAGGTGCCGATCACGGTGCTGTCGCGCTGCCAGCGCTTCGATCTGCGCCGCATCGACGCCGACATGATGGTGCGCCACCTCTCCGGCATCGCGGCGGCCGAATCGGTCGAGGTTGAGGAGGAGGCGCTGCGGATGATCGCGCGGGCGAGCGAGGGCTCGGTGCGCGATGCGCTGTCGCTGCTCGACCAGGCGATCGCCCATGGCGGCGGCGCTGTCAGGGCGGAGGAGGCGCGGGCCATGCTCGGCGTCGCCGATCGCGCCCGGGTGGTCGACCTCTTCGAGAAGGTGATGTCGGGCGACGTCGCCGCGGCGATCGGCGAACTGGACACCCAGTATGCCGAAGGTGCTGCGCCCGAGATGGTGCTGACCGACCTTGCCGCCTTCGTGCATCTGGTGACGCGCCTTCGGCTGGTGCCCGACGCCGCGCAGGACGTCTCGCTGGCGGAAGCCGAGCGGGTGCGCGGCGTCGAGTTCGCCGCGAAGGTGGCGATCCCCGAACTGAGCCGCGCCTGGCAGATCCTGCTGAAGGGCATCGCCGAGGTCGAAGGTTCGCCCAAGCCGCTCGCGGCCGCCGAGATGGTGCTGGTGCGCCTCGCCTATGCGGCGAGCCTGCCGAGCCCGGAGGACATCATCAAGAGGCTGGAGGAGGGCGAGCCGGTCGGATCAACGCGTGGTCCGGTCGCGCCCGGCGGCTCCGGCGGGGGCGCGCGTGCCGTCTCGTCTCCTGGTCCCGGACCGATGCGTCTGGCAGCGGCCGGAGGCGCCTCGGGCGTGCCGCGGCGTGAGCCGGTTGCGCGCGCGCCGGAGCCGGATCTCCCGCAACCGCGCGATTTGCGCGAGGTCGTGGCGCTCGCTGCGGAGAGGCGCGACATCAAGTTGCAGACCGCGCTCGAGCGCTATGTGCGCATCGTCCGGTTCGAGCCCGGCCAGATCGAGCTGTCGCTGGTCGAGGGCGCCGCCCAGGATCTGGTGCAAGACCTGTCGCAGAAGCTGTCGGAGTGGACCGGCCGGCGCTGGGTGGTGGCGGTGTCGCGGGCCGACGGCGAGCCGACCCTGCGCGAACAGGCGGATGCCCGGCGCACCGCGCTCATCGACGACATGCGGCGCCATCCCGCCGTCAGCGCGATCCTGAGCACTTTTCCCGGAGCCGAGATCGTCGACGTGCGTGTGGAGGCCGATCCGGCGGCGGTGGACGAAGCCGCTGCGGCGGTGCCCCCTGACGAGGAGGACGAGAGCGAATGAAGGACTTTCTCGGAATGATGAAGCAGGCCCAGCAGCTCCAGGCCCGGATGGCCGAGCTGCAGGCCGAACTCGACCGTATGGAGGTCTCGGGGACCTCGGGCGGCGGGCTGGTGACGGTGACGCTCTCGGCGAAGGGCGACATGCGCGGCGTGTCGATCGATCCAAGCCTGGTGAAGCCGGAGGAGGCGGAGATCCTGGAGGATCTCATCGTCGCAGCCCACGGCGATGCCCGCCGGAAGGCGGAGGCGGCCATGGCGGAGAAGATGAAGGAGCTGACCGGTGGCATGAGCCTGCCGCCCGGTTTCTCGCTGCCGGGCATGTGAGGCGCGCCACGGGAGCCCCATGAGCGCGTCCGCAACCGGGCCGGAGCTCGACCGGCTGATCCAGCTCCTGGCGCGGCTGCCCGGGCTCGGTCCGCGCTCGGCGCGCCGTGCCGTCCTGCAGCTCATCCAGAAGCGCGAGCAACTGCTGATCCCGCTCGCCGAGGCGCTTCAGGTCGCCGCCGACCGGATCACCGTCTGCTCGGTCTGCGGCAATGTCGACACACGCGATCCGTGCGGGATCTGCACCGACCCCAGGCGCGATCCTTCGATCATCTGCGTGGTCGAGACGGTGGGAGATCTCTGGGCTCTGGAGCGGGCACAGGCCACACGCGGCCGCTACCATGTGCTCGGCGGCACGCTGTCGCCGCTCGACGGCATCGGCCCGGATGATCTTCGCATCTCCGAACTGGTCGCCCGCGCGCGGGAGCCGGAGGTGAGGGAGGTGATCCTCGCGGTCAATGCCACCGTCGAGGGCCAGACCACCGCCCACTACGTCACCGACCTGCTGCATGAAGTGGAGGTTCGCGTCACCCGCCTCGCCCACGGCGTTCCGGTCGGGGGCGAGCTCGACTATCTCGACGACGGGACGCTGGCCGCCGCCATGCGGTCGCGCACCCCGTTCTGACGCGACTATCGGCCTGCGGCGACCAGGCGGAGCGGGCTTGCCGCCGGATTCGGCGGCGTCGTGACGCCGGGAACAATATCGTAGCCGATCCCCTCGGCATCGAGCGCGGCAATCTCCTCGCCGACGCGCCCGAAAATCGTCGGATCGCCCGCCGGGAGCCGGACGATCCGCTTCCCCGCCTTGGCCAGCTCGACCATCATCTCGGTGATGTCCTGCCGCTGGCAGGCGGGACGGCCGGCACGGTCGCCGACGGGGATGCGCCGGGCCTCGCGTCGCGCCAGCTCCAGCACCTCGTCCGCGACGGGATCGTCGAAAAGCACGACGTCGGCGGCCTGGAGGGCGCGGACGGCCTTGAGCGTCAGGAGTTCGACGTCGCCGGTTCCGGCGCCGACGAAGCTGACATGGCCCTTCGGGCGACAATCGGCGATTTCGCGCAGCAGATCGTCCGGGGAGGACACCTGCGGCGCGGGTCCGAAGGCGCAGTCGACGAAGCCTTCCCAGAACGCGCGGCGCTCCGGACCGGGGCAGAGCCGCGCGGAAATGACGTCCCGCCAGCGCTTTGCGAGCGCGGCCCAGTCCGCGAGCTCACGCGGAATCAGGGTTTCGATCCGCCGGCGTATCGCCTGGCCGAGGATCGGTGCCGCGCCCGAGGTCGAGATGCCGACCACCACGGGCGAGCGGTTGACGATGGTTCCGAACTGGAACCGGCAATGCTCCGGCCGGTCGATGACGTTGCAGGGAGCGCCCGCGGCGCCGGCCGCCTCGGCGAAGGCGGCCGCCTCCTCGTCGCCCTGCGCGGCGGCGACCGCGACCGCAGCGCCGATCATGTCGGCCGGGCGCCAGCGGCGCCGTATGAGCGAGATCGCCGGCTCGCGCGCGGCAAGCCCGGTCATTTCCAGGCTGACCGTCTCCACAGGCGCATACACGTCGACCCCCGCGCCGGCGGCGCAGAGAAGCTCCGCCTTCCACGCCGCCGCCGGGGTGCCGCCGGCGACGACCGCCCGCTCGCCCGTGAGGTCGAGGAAGACGGGAAGGACGCTCAGCGCCGCGATGCGCGGCGGCGCTGCTTCACTCGGCGGCCTGTAGACGAGCTTCATCGATGATCCTTCTGATTTCGGATCGGCAGGAGCCGCAATTGGTGCCGGCGCGGGTCGTCTCGCCGATCTCCAGCACGCTGCGGCAGCCGGCCGCGACGGACGCGGCGATCGCGTTAACGCCGACATCGAAGCAGGAGCAGACGATGCGCCCGACCGAGGGCATGGCAACCGGCGCGCGTCCCGACAGGAGCGCCATGCGCTCGCCCTTGCCCACCGGTTCGCCCGTGCCCAGCAGGTGGATCAGCCAGTCGCGGGACGGCATCTGTCCGGGCGGGGCGACCAGCAGCGCCTCGGCGAGCGCGCCGGTCTCGTCCAGCGCGGCGGCGCGGTAGGCGAGCCCCCGCCTGTCGGTGTATTCGACCAGCCGGTCGCGGTCGAAATTGTCCAGCAGGCGGCGCGACAGCAGAATGCCCTGGTCCGGCGTCTCGGTGCCGCGCAGATCGTAGACCCATCCGGCCTCGACCGGGCGCCTGGACCAATGCACGAAACCCGTCGGCCGCAGGTCGCGCCGGGTGATCAGCACGCCCTCCCAGGCGACCGCCTCGCGCTCGATCCTGACCGGGACGTTCTTGAGTTCCGGCTGGCCGGAAAACGGATCGCTGAGGGGGGTGGAGAGAACGCCGGCTCCGGCGTTCGCGGCGAACCGGCCGCTCCAGTGCATCGGCAGGAACGCCGTGCCGGGTTTCTGCGCGTCGGTGATGTCGACCCTGGCGCGCGCGAAGCCGTAGCGGCTGGAGACGCGGGCGAGGTCACCGTCCGCCAGCCCATGCCGCGCGGCGTCTCCGGGGGCGATTTCCACGACGGGCTCCGGTGCGTTCGCCATCAGCCGGGGCACGCGGCCGGTGCGGGTCATCGTGTGCCACTGGTCGCGCAGCCGGCCGGTGTTGAGCGCAATCGGATGCCGCACGTCCGGGGGAACGGCGACGCCCTCCTGGCGCACGGCAACGAAGCGAGCCCGCCCGTCCGGCGTGGGAAAGCGACCTCCCGAGAGGAGGCGTCCCGCCGGCGCCTCGGACTGCGGTTGCGGCCAGTGGCGCGGCGCGAAGTGCTCGTAGTCCTCCTCCGCGATGCCGGTCAGTGCGCCGATGTCGAACAGCCTCCCGCCGCCGTTCTCGAAGGCTGACAGCGCCGCGTGCTCGCGGAATATGTGAGCGGGTCCGTCGAAATCGAACGCCTCGCCGTAACCCATGCGCCGGGCGACCTCGCAGACGATCCGCCAGTCGGGCCGTGCTTCGCCCGGCATCGGCAGGAACGGCCGCTGGCGCGACATGCGCCGCTCGGAATTGGTGACGGTCCCGCTCTTCTCGCCCCATGCAGCTGCGGGAAGCAGCACGTCGGCATACCGAGTGGTGTCGGTGCGGGTGACGTCGGACACGACCACGAAGTCGCACACCTTCAGCGCGTCGCGGACGCGGCCGGCGTCGGGCATGCTGACGGCTGGGTTGGTGCCCATGATCCACAGCGCCTTGACGGGGCCATCGCCTGCGGCGCGGAACATGTCGACCGCCTTCAGGCCTGCCCGCCGCGCGATCGCCGGCGCCTTCCAGAACCGCGCGACGCGATCGACGTCGTCGGAACTGTCGAAAGTCATGTGCGCGGCGAGCTGGTTGGCGAGACCGCCCACCTCGCGCCCGCCCATCGCGTTCGGCTGGCCGGTCACCGAGAAGGGTCCCATGCCCGGCCGGCCGATGCGGCCGGTCGCCAGGTGGCAGTTGATGATGGCGTTGACCTTGTCGGTGCCGTGCGCCGATTGGTTGATGCCCTGGCTGAAGACCGTGACGCTGCGCTCTGTTGCGGCGAACAGCTCGAAGAACAGGCGCAGATCGGCGTCCGCGACGCCGCAGCATTCGGCCACCTGGCTGACCGACGAAGCCTCGGCGGCGGCGACCGCGAGCGCCTCGGCGAAGCCGGTCGTCGAGGCTGCGACGAAGTCGACGTCGACCGCACCTGCGCGATGAAGGTGTGCAAGGAGGCCGTTGAACAGCAGCACGTCGGTGCCCGGATCGATGGCCAGATGCAGGTCGCAGTCCTCGGCGGTGGCGGTGCGGCGGGGATCGATCACGACGATCTTCGTGCCGCGCGCCTCGCGGGCCGCCAGCAGGCGCTGGTAGAGGACCGGATGGCACCAGGCGGTGTTCGATCCCGTCAGCACCACGAGATCCGCCTGCTCCAGGTCCTCGTAGACGCCGGGCACCACGTCCTCACCGAAGGCCCGGCGGTGTCCCGCCACCGTCGAGGCCATGCACAGCCGCGAGTTGGTGTCGATGTTGGCCGAGCCGATGAACCCCTTCATCAGCTTGTTGGCGACGTAGTAGTCCTCGGTGAGAAGCTGCCCGGAAACGTAGAAGGCGACGGCATCCGGGCCGTGGTTGTCGATGGTCTCGCGGAAGCGGCGCGCGACCAGGTCGAGCGCCTCGTCCCATGAGGCTTGCCGCCCGCCGATCTCCGGGGCGAGCAGGCGGCCTTCGAGGCCGGTCGTCGCGCCGAGCGCGGCGCCCTTCGAGCACAGCCTGCCGAAGTTTGCCGGGTGATCCGGGTCACCCCGAACGATTGTCCGCCCGTCTGACTCGACGCGTGCGAGAACGCCGCATCCCACCCCGCAATAGGGGCAGGTGGTGCCCACCTCGCCGGTCGGAAGGTCCTGAATACCGCTCATTCCGCCGCCATCAGCGCGACGTCGAGTCCGATCAGGATGCGCCCGCCGTCGAGCCGGACGGGGATAGTCTTCACCGCGCCCTCGTCGGCGCCCTGCGCCTGTCCTGTCTCCAGCGAGATCACCCAGTTGTGCAGCGGGCAGGTGACCGACGCGCCGTGCACGATCCCCTGGCTGAGCGGTCCGCCGCGGTGCGGACAGTGATCCTCGATCGCGTAGACCTGGTCGTCGGCGGTGCGGAATACGCCGATCCGGCCCTGCGGGGTCGTCACGCAGCGCGCGCCACGAACCGGGATGTCGTCGATCTTGCCGATCTCGAACCAGTTCATCTGATCACTCCGCCGCCTGCTGGAGGGAAAGCGCTGCCATCGGCCGGAACTCGTGCTTGTCCTTGCCCGATACCCGCTCGGACCACGGATCGACCTGCGCGAACCTCTGGCTGAAGACGAAACGATCGTAGTAGTCCTTGCGCCGGTCGCGGTCCTCGAGCACCTGCCGCCGGATCTCGTCCGTGCCCACCCGCTTCGCCCACTTGTAGATGCGCTCGAGGTAGCGGGCCTGCTCGCGGTACATCTGGACGAGCGCGACGACCACCTCCAGTGCCTCGTCCTCGCTCTTCACCAGGCCGAGTACCTCGGTGCCCTTGATGTCGAGGCCAGCCGCTCCGGCGAAATGGATCTCGAAGCCGGAATCCACGCAGACGATGCCGACGTCCTTGCAGGTGGCCTCGGCGCAGTTCCGGGGGCAGCCCGAGACCGCCATCTTGACCTTCGCCGGCGTCCACGAGCCCCACATGAACTTCTCGATGCGGATGCCGAGCCCGGTCGAATCCTGCGTGCCGAACCGGCACCAGTCGGTGCCGACGCAGCTCTTCACGGTGCGAAGGCCCTTGGCGTAGGCGTGGCCAGAGACGAAGCCGGCCCTGCCGAGATCGGCCCAGACCGCCGGCAGGTCCTCCTTGCGGATGCCCAGCATGTCGATGCGCTGGCCGCCGGTGACCTTGACGGCGGGAATGTCGAACTTGTCCACCACGTCGGCGATGGCGCGCAGTTCCTTCGAGGAGGTCATCCCGCCCCACATCCGCGGCACGACCGAGTAGGTGCCGTCCTTCTGGATGTTGGCGTGCACGCGCTCGTTGACGAAGCGCGACTGGTAGTCGTCGGCGTATTCGTCCGGCCAGTCGGCCACGAGGTAGTAGTTGAGCGCCGGCCGGCACTTGGCGCAGCCGCAGGACGTCGTCCACTCCAGTTCCTGCATGACCGCAGGGATCGTCTTGAGGCGCTTGGCCTTGATCAGGCGGCGCACCTCGTCGTGGCCGAGCGTGGTGCATGCGCACATCGGCTGGACCGCCGCCGGGTTGTAGGCCTCGCCGAGCGTCAGGCTCATCAGCTTCTCGACCAGCCCGGTGCAGGTGCCGCAGGAGGCTGACGCCTTGGTGTGGGCGCGGACGTCGTCGAGCGAGGTCAGCCCCTGCGACGTGATGGCCGTGACAATCCTGCCCTTGCAGACGCCGTTGCAGCCGCAGATCTCGGCGTCATCCGCCAGTGCCGCAACGGCTGCCAAAGGGTCCGCGGAGGCGCCCCCCTGGAACGCCTGCCCGAAGATCAGCGTGTCGCGCATCGCCGACACGTCGGCCTGCTTGCGCTGCAGGTCGGCGAACCAAGCGCCGTCCGAGGTCTCGCCGAACAGCACGGTGCCGATGACGCGGTCGTCCTTCAGCACGACGCGCTTGTAGACGCCGGCCGAGGCATCGCGCAGCACGATCTCCTCGCGATCCTCGCCGTCGGCAAAGTCGCCGACCGAATAGAGGTCGATGCCGGTGACCTTCAGCTTGGTCGGCGTCTCGGCGTGGACGAAACGCTCCTCTCCGGTTCCGGCGAGCGTCGACGCCGCGACCCTCGCCATCTGGTAGAGCGGCGCGACCAGGCCGTAGACGCGACCGTCCACCTCGGCGCACTCGCCGAGCGCGAGAATGTCAGGGTCGGAGGTGCGCATGCGGTCGTCGGTGACGATGCCGCGGCCGACCTCGAGCCCGGCCTCCGTCGCCAGGGTGGCGTTCGGGCGGATGCCGACCGCCATCACGACGAGTGTCGCGGGGATCACGGTGCCGTCGTCGAGTTCGACGCCCTCGACCCTGTCGGTTCCGACGATCCGCCTGGTGTTTGCCTTGGTGAGGACCCGGATGCCGCGTGCCTCGACCGCCTTCTGCAGCAGGTAGCCGGCGGCAGGGTCGAGCTGGCGCTCCATCAGCGTCGGCATGACGTGCAGCACCGTCACGTCCATGCCGCGCTCCTTCAGGCCGG
>JAEYRQ010000600.1 GCA_023435545.1 Pseudomonadota bacterium
CAGCGGATAGGCGACGACGGTCGGCGTGAAGACCGCGACCGCGAAGATCGCCCCGAGGAGGTTCCCGATCACCAGGAAGGCGAGCCCGTGCCAGGTCGTGTACACCTCGACCAGGAACCCGCCCAGATCCGGCCGCCTCAGTCCGAAGACGCCGAGATAGAGCGCGGCGGCGACATCCACCCAGATGAAGAAGACGAACAGGTTCAGCATCGGCATCCACCCCAGCGCCCGCCCGCCGGGGCCGGTGACGACGCCGAAGACGGCGCCCGGCGACAACGGCTGGCCGGTCTCCAGCCGCCGGCTGACCTCGTAGAGCGCCACCGCGCAGAAGGGCCCAAGCAGGGCGAAACCCGCCGCCAGCGGATAGGCGAGGAAGAACAGGCCGGTGCGGGTCGCCAGCAGGTAGAGAATGATGCCACCGGCCGCGTAGAAGACGCCGATCGCCAGGCCGTAGGCGGGCGCGCGGCCGAGATCCCTGAGACCGAGGTCCAGCACCTCGCGGATGTCGTTCAGGCCGATCCGGGCGATCTCCGGCGCGAGTGCACGCGAGTGCCGGGCCTGGCCCGCCGGCACATCGGTGGACGTCAACTCCGCCATCGCGGCACCTCCTCCCCGCACGCCGTTGACCGGCTCATCGTTGCGCGAGGCGGATGGTGGCACGAGCAAGTCTGCCCGCCAAGACGATCCGGCGGGCCGCCCTGTCGTGGCCGACACAGCCAGGCGTCAGCCGAGCGCGGCGATGACCTCGTCGGTGCGGGTCACCAGCGCGACATTCTGCATGGCGTAGTCGATGCTGGCGCGGTGCCAGTCGGCGTTCATGGTCGAGCAGCCGTCCTCCGGGATGACCATGACATAGCCCTTGTCGGCGCCGGTGCGGGCGGTGTGCTCGATCGACATGTTGGTCCAGGCGCCGGTCTCGATGATGATGTCGCGGCCCTCGGCCTTGAGGATGGTCTCGAGCGAAGTTCCCTCCCAGGCGGACATGCGCATCTTCTCGACCACGTGGTCGCCGGGCCGGGGCTCGAGACCGGCGACGGCCTGCGCGCCCCAGGTGCCGCGCACCATGGCGTTCGAATCCACCAGGCCCTCGAACAGCGGGGCGTTGAGCGTCATGCCCGGCGCGCCGGGATGGACCAGGTAGTGGACATGGATCACCGGCACGCCGAGCGCACGGCAGCGATCGGCCAGCCGGGCGATGTTGGCGATGGCGTTCTGTTGGCGGCAGTGGTCGGGGCTGCCGGAGTCCGCGAAGGCACCGCCATCCATCACCACGTCGTTCTGCATGTCCTGGATGATCAGCGCGCAGCGGCTCGCATCGAGTCGCAGGTCGCCGTCGGCGGCGGCCGATGCAGCCGCCGACGAGCGTGCCGAGCCGGAGGATGCGCGGGCGCGCATGAACGGCTCGTTCCTCGGGCCGACCCTGACGTCCACCGCGTAGACGGAGGTGGTGGCGCAGACATAGAGCGTCCGCCAGTCCTCGCCGCCCCAGTGCAGGTTCGCCGGCAATTCGGGGAGCGAGACCTTGCCGATATGGCGCCCATCCGGGGCATACACCCAGATGCCGCCAGGCGCCGAGCACCAGACGTTGCCCTCCGCGTCGCACTTCATGCCGTCGGGCACGCCGGGCAGCAGGCTGTCGCGCAGGCCCGCGGCGAAGATCCGTCCGTTGCGCAGGCTGCCGTCGGAGCCGACGTCGAAGACCCGGATGTTGGCCTGCTCGGTGTCGTTGACGTAGAGCAGACGCTCGTCCGGCGAGAAGCACAGGCCGTTCGGCTGGGTGAACATGTAGCGCTCGACGACGAGCTGCGGCTCGTCGCCCGGCCGGGCGTTCGGGCGGATGCGGAACCCGCCCTGCCAGCCGCGCTGGCGCGGCCGCTCGCCGCCGTAGTGCGGCATCCGCCCATACCAGGGGTCGGAGAACCAGATCGAGCCGTCCGAGTGGACGCAGATGTCGTTGGGGCTGTTGAGCTCACGGCCCTCGAAATGCGTCGCCAGCACCTCGCGCGTTCCGTCCGGACGGAAGCGGGCGACCGATGAGGTGGCGTGCTCGCAGACCAGCAGGTTCAGGTCCGCGTCGTAGGTCATGCCGTTGCCCTTGTTGGAGGGGCGCATGACCTCGCGGACGCCGGCGCGGTCGAGCCGGCGGCGCACATCCGCCGGCATGTCCGAGAACAGCAGGTAGTGATCCACCGGATGCCAGATCGGGCCTTCGGTGAAGGTGAAGCCCGAGCCGGCCTGGCGCACCGGCGCGTGCTCGTCGATCAGGCGGCGAAAGCCGGGATCAAGGGCCGTGTGTGCCATCGTCGCCTCCCTGTCAGGCGGGGAACCAGTCGCGCCGGGGCACCGACTGGCTGACGGGCCCCGGAACGGCCATGTCGAGGCGGCCGACCACGCGGCCGTTCTCGACCTTGGCGGGCTTGTCGTGCACGGGCAGCAGGTACTTCGCGCCGGAATACATCAACTTGCGGATCGCGCCCTTCTCGCCGCGCTTGGAACCGCCGTGATTGCCGGTGACCTGATACTCCTCCGGCCCGAAGGACCGCATCGGCTCGATGATCTGGTCGTTGAAGTCGTAGATGACGTCGCCGCAGATCGTCGCCAGGCCGTCCGACGTCTCGACATGGACGTTCATCGAGCCCTCGGTATGGGCGCCGGCGGCTTCCAGCGTCATGCCGGGCATCAGTTCGATCGGGCCGGAGATCTCAAGATCCTCGAGCCTGAGCGCTCCCGGCGTGTGCAGGCGCTCGACCAGATGGATGATGTCGGGCTTGGGGTACTGCGGATGCATCAGGCCGGAGACCGAGTACTCCATCTCCCGCCGGTTGATGACCACCGTCGTGGTGATCGGGTAATTATCGTGCTTGGCGGCGGGGTG
>JAEYRQ010000625.1 GCA_023435545.1 Pseudomonadota bacterium
GCCGCCATCAGCCCGTCGCCGCGCACCTCGCCAACATGGACATGCTCGCCGACGGCACGGGCCAGTTCGGCACGGAAATAGGCGCCGGTCTCGCCCGCGTTGCGAACGAGGTCCATCTCGTCGATCAGCTCCAGGTTGGCGATTCCGGCCGCCGCGCAGATCGGATGGGCGGAATAGGTCCAGCCGTGGCCGATGGCACCCAGCCTGTCGGAGCCCTCGACCAGCACCTGCCAAAGCTTCTCGGAAACGATCACGCCCGACAGCGGCGCGTAGGCCGAGGTCAGCCCCTTGGCGATGGTGATCAGGTCGGGCTCCATCCCATAGTGATCGGAGCCGAACATCGACCCGAGCCGGCCGAAGCCGGTGACGACCTCGTCGGCGACCAGCATCACGTCGTGCTTCTTCAGGACCGCCTGGATCTTCTCCCAGTAACCGGCGGGCGGCGGCACGATGCCTCCGGTGCCCAGGATCGGCTCGCCGATGAAGGCGGCGACGGTCTCCGGACCCTCCGCCACGATCAGGGCGTCGAGCTGGTCGGCGCAATGCTGCGAGAACTGCTCCTCGCTCATCGAACGGTCGGCGCGGCGGAAATAGTAGGGCGCCTCGGTGTGCAGGATCGGCGCGCGCGGCAGGTCGAACGCGTTGTGGAACAGCTCGAGCCCGGTCAGCGAGCCGGTCATCACGCCGGAGCCGTGATAGCCGCGCCAGCGGGAGATGATCTTCTTCTTCTCCGGCCGCCCGAGGATGTTGTTGGCGTACCAGATCAGCTTGATGTTGGTCTCGTTTGCGTCGGACCCGGACAGGCCGAAATAGACGCGGCTCATGCCCTTCGGCGCGCGCTCGACGATCATCCGCGCAAGTCGGATGGACGCCTCGGTGCCGTGCCCGACATAGGCATGGTAGTAGGCCAGCTCGCGCGCCTGCTCGGCGATCGCATCGGCGATCTTGCGGCGCCCGTAGCCGACATTGACGCATTAGAGCCCGGCGAAGGCGTCGAGGCTGGTGCGGCCCTTCGTGTCGGTGATGTAGACGCCCTCCCCGCCCGAAACGATCCGGTTCGGCGTCTCGCCGCGCGCATGCGCGCCCATGTGAGTCGAAGGGTGGAAGAAATGGTCGCGGTCGAAGGCGTCGAGTTCGTTATTGCGGTCGAGCATCTCAGGTGTCCCGTGCTTCAGGCTGCGTCGAGGCAGACATATTTCAGGTCGGTGAAGGCTTCGAGGCCGTGGCGCGAGCCCTCGCGGCCGAGGCCGGACTGCTTGATACCGCCGAAGGGGATCGGCGCGCCGGTGATCTTCACCCGGTTGACCGCCACCATGCCGTAGTCGAGGGCGGCGGCCAGGCGCCGCTGGCGAGCGCCGTTCTCGGTGACGACATAGGCGACGAGGCCGTATTCGATGTCGTTGGCGCGGGCGATCACCTCCTCATCGGTGTCGAAGGGCGTGACGGCGGCGACGGGCCCGAAGGTCTCCTCGTGCATGATCAGCGCATCGTCCGGCACATCGACAAGCAATGTCGGCTGGAAGAACAGCGGGCCGGCGCCGTGGCGGCTGCCGCCAGCGAGCAGGCGGGCGCCGCGCGCCACCGCGTCCTCGACGTGCTCGGCGACCTTGCTGACCGCGCCCGGATGCATCAGCGGGCCGATCTCGGTGCCCTCGGCGAGCCCGTGGCCGACCTTGAGAGCGCGGATCCGGGCTGCATAGGCCGCGCAGAACCTGTCATAGAGGGATCGCTGGACGTAGATTCGGTTGGCGGCGAGGCAATCCTGGCCAGAGGTTGCGAACTTGGCGTCGACCGCGATCGACACGGCGCGCTCGATCGAGGCGTCGTCGAAGACGATCAGCGGTGCATGGCCTCCGAGTTCCATGACGAGGCGCTTCATCGTCGACGCGCAGTGGGCAGCGATCAGACGGCCGATCTCCGTCGACCCGGTGAAGCTGATCGCCCGCACCCGCGCGTCCTCGCAAAAGCGGCCGACGATCGTCGCCGCATCGCCGGAGACGATGTTGAAAGCGCCGGCGGGCAGGCCCGCCCGCTCGCCCAATTCGGCCAGCGCCAGCGCCGACAGCGGCGTCTGGCTCGCGGGATGAGCGACCACGGTGCAGCCGGCGGCGAGCGCGGCGGCTGCCTTGCGCGTCAGCATGGCGGACGGGAAGTTCCAGGGCGTGGCAAGGCCGACGACCCCCAGCGGCTCGCGACGCACGCTCATCTCGGCGCCGGGCAGATGGCTCGAGACGCCCTCGACATTGATGCGTTTGCACTCCTCCGCGTACCACTCGACGAAGGAGGCCGCGTAGTCGATCTCGCCGCGCGCCTCGGCCAGCGGCTTGCCCTGCTCGAGCGTCATCAGGACGGCGAGATCCTCCTTCGCCGCGATGATCGCCTCGTACCATTTCCGGAGCAGGACGGACCGTTGCTGCGGAAGCAGCGACCGCCAGGCGGGGAAGGCCGCGCTCGCGGCGTCGATGGCGTCCGTGGCCTGGTCGGCGTCGAGCGAGGCGACCCAGGCGAGGCTCTCGCCGCTGCCGGGATCGGTGACCTCGAAGCTCTCGTTGTTGCTGCCTGCGATCCACTGCCCGCCGACATAGGCATGCTCGCGCAGCAGGCGCCGGTCGGTCATCAGGTCGAGTGCGTGGTGGCGGTCGGCGCGTGCGAACGTGGCCGGCATCGGCATCTCCTCTTCCCGGTTCGGCCCCGAGTCTAGCGCCAGCCGGCGGAGAGAGGGGCCGTTCCCGGTGCCTTGCGGAGAGAGACTGTCTGCGTCGCCGCCCCCGGGCAGACCAATCGTCCCGGCGCTCAGGCGTCCTCGTCCGGCACCAGCACGGTCAGCGGAAGCGCCGTCGCCTCCTTCACGGTCCGGGTGACGATGTAGGTGAAATAGCGGTCGATGCCGATCTCGCGCTCCAGAAGCCCGTCGACCAGCCGCTGGTAGGCATCTATGTCGGGCGTCATCACCCTCAGCAGATAGTCGATGCCGCCGCCGACCGACCAGCAGTCGACGAACTCCGGCGTCTCCCGCACGACACGCTCGAACCGGTCGAAATCCGCCTGGCGGTGATTGGCGAGCGTGATCTCCATCAAGACGGTGGCGACCGGGGCGATGGCGCGGGCCGCGACGCGGGCATGGTAGCCGGTTACGATTCCCGCCTGCTCGAGCCGGCGAAGCCGCGTCCAGCACGGCGTCGCCGATAGCCCGACCTTCTCGGCAAGGGCGAGCTTGGTGATGCGCCCGTTCAACTGGATCGCCTCGAGGATCCTCAAGTCGATCGCATCGAGGCGCGGCATCGTTGCGCGTCCGGTCATGGCGGATACCATGATGCGGCAAGATTTCCATTGTCAATTGGACTGATTTGTCCATCCTAGGAAATCATGACATTGTGGCAGCCCGATCCCACCCTTCTCCGGCGTCCCGCCTACCTCTCGCTGGCTGAGCAGATCGCGGAGGCGATCGGGGACGGACGGCTCGCGCCGGGCAACCGCCTGCCGACGCATCGCCGGCTTGCCGACGACCTCGGACTATCGGTGCAGACGGTGAGCCGCGCCTATGACGAACTGATCCGCCGCGGCTTGATCTCCGGCGAGATCGGGCGCGGCACCTTCGTCCAGGCGCGGCGCCAGGAGCCGCCGCAACCCTACCTGCCCGAGCGGCTGGGCGAGGTAATCGACCTGTCGATCCTAAAGCCGGTCTGCGAGGCGATGCACCACCAGCGGCTGAAGCAGGCGCTGACCTGGCTGGGCGAATCGCTGTCGGAGAGCGCGGCGCTGTCCTTCCGGCCGAACGTGGTGTTTCCCCGCCACCGCGCTATAGCCGTCGAGTGGCTGCGCCGCTGTGGACTGATGGCCTCGCCCCAGAACGTCAGCCTGACCAACGGCGCGACCCCAGCGATGACGGTGGCATTGATGAGCGTCGCGCCACCAGGCTCGACAATCGTCGCCGAGGCGATCGGGCACCACACACTGGTGCCGCTGGCCACCTATCTCGGACTGAACCTGATCGGGGTCGAGATCGACGAAGATGGTCTCGTGCCGGACGCGCTCGAGGATGCCTGCCGGCAGTCTCCGGTGCGCGCGCTGTTCCTGCAGCCCTCGGTGATCAACCCGATGGCGACGCTGATGAGCCAGGCGCGGCGCCAGGAGATCGCCGAAGTCGCCCGCCGCCACGACATCGCGATCGTCGAGAACGATATCCTCGGGCCGCTGGTCGAAGACCGGCCGCCGCCGGTCGCTGCGCTGGCGCCTGAGCGGACCCTTTATGTCACCAGTTTTACCAAGATCACCGTGCCGGGCCTCCGGATCGGCTATCTGGTGGCACCGGACCGCTACGTCGCCGCGGTGGCGAACCGGCAGCTCGTGACCAACTGGATGGCCACGCCGATGGTGGCCGAGATCGCCTCGCGCTGGATCAGCGACGGCACTGCGGCCGAACTGGTCCTCTGGCAACGAGAGGCGCTGCGCAACCGCTACGCCATCGCGGCCGAGATACTGGGCGACACGCCCTACCACGCCCATCGCGACGGGCTTCACGTCTGGCTGCCCCTGCCCGAGAACCGCAGCGAGGAAGGCTTCGTGGCGCAGGCCAGGCTGCAGGGGGTGGCGATCGCGCCGGGGATTTCCTTCCGCATTTCCGACGCCCCTTGGCGGCCTGCGGTTCGCATTTCGCTCGGATCGACGGATGAGGCGGATCTCAGGGCCGGCCTCGGCGTCGTGACCAAGCTGCTGCTGGCCGATCCCGAGCACCTGCTGCTGGCGATCTGACCGCCGTTGCCCTCCGGGGTACCGTAGTGCCGCCTGAGAACCGGGCGCGCCATGGCCAGTGTAATGCGCAGATTCGGCTATATTGTCATGATATTATTTTACGGATTGACATGATTTTTGTTCTCGCATGAACTTGTTCCCATGGCTCGACGACCATCGAGATGGGCCATTCGCGACCATCCGACAAAGACAAAGGGGAACATTCGATGCGAAATCTGTTCGGGACGAGCTTGCGCACGCTGGCGCTCGGGACAGCGCTGTCGGCGGTTGGCTTCGCCGCACACGCGGCCGAATGGCGCTACGCCTTCGAGGAGGCGCTGCACGAGGTGCAGGGCGTCTACGCCACCAAGTTCAAGGAATATGTGGAGGAGAACTCGGACCACACGGTTACCCTCTTCCCGTTCGGCACCCTCGGGGAATCCGCCGACATCATGGAGCAGGCGCAGGCCGGCATACTCCAGTTCGTCGACCAGTCGCCCGGCTTCACCGGCGCGCTGATCCCCGAGGCGCAGGTGTTCTTCGTGCCTTACCTGCTGCCGCAGGACGAGGACGAACTGTTCGAGTTTTTCCGCACCTCCAAGGCGATCAACGAGATGTTCCCGGAGCTCTACGCCCAGCAGGGACTGGAGCTTCTCAACATGTTCCCGGAGGGCGAGGTCTGCCTGACCACGCAGGAGCCGGTGATGTCGCCCGCCGACCTGAACGAGGTGAAGTTCCGGGTCATGACCAATCCGCTGCTGGTCGCCGCTTATGACGTCTGGGGTGCTACCCCGACGCCGCTGCCCTGGGGCGAGGTCTACGGCGCCCTGCAGACCGGCATCATCCAGGGCCAGGAGAATCCCGGATTCTTCCTGGAGTCCACCAAGATGTACGAGGTCACCAACGTCATCACCTGCCTCGGCCACAACAATTTCACCACCGCGGTGATGGCCAACAAGGACTTCTATGACGGGCTGCCGGCCGAGGACCAGGAGCTGATCCAGAACGCCATCCAGCACGCCTTCGACTACATCCTCGACTATCAGCGCGGCCTGCAGGAGGAAGCGCTGAAGAAGATCAAGGAAGCAAAGCCGGACATGGTCATCAATACCCTCTCCGAGGAGCAGCGCCAGCCCTTCATGGAGGCTGCCGCCGAGGTCGAGGCGACCTTCATCGAGATGACCGGTGAGAGCGGCAAGAAGATCCTCGAGCAAATGAAGGCCGACCTCGAGGCGGTCCAGTAGTCCGACCGAC
>JAEYRQ010000634.1 GCA_023435545.1 Pseudomonadota bacterium
GCAGGCGGCCGAGCCCCGCCCGATGCCCCAGGCCGTTTCCGCCCAGGCGCCGGCGCCGCAGCCGGCCGCCGCGCCCGCCGGCCATCCCGGCGGTGTCCAGCTCAGCCGCATGGAGCCGCCAGTCGCGCCGCCGATGCCGGCCCCTGTCCAGGCCGTGGCTCCCGAGCCGGTCCACCACCTGGAGTCCGATTTCGTGCCCCCGGTGGCCGAGCAGCCGGAGCGCCGCCAGCCGCGGATGCCTCGCATCGAGGACTTCCCGCTGATCGCCCAGAACGAGATGCGGGCGAAGGCGGGGGCGGAGCAGTCCGCACCGCAGGAGAGCCGCCGCCCCGGCCTGCTGCAGCGAATCGCTTCGGGCCTCGGCCGGCGTGACGAATCGGATGAGCAGCCGATTGCCGAGCAGCCGGTGATGCCGCCGCGCCAGGTCGAGCCGCCGATGACGGACTATGCGCGCCGTCCCGCTCGTCCGGCGCCGGCCGAGGCGCAGCAGCCCAGGCATGCGCCGCAGGTCGCGGCGGCGCCGCGCCGTCCGGCCGCGCTGGACGACGATCAGTATGAAATACCGGCGTTTTTGCGCCGTCCGGCGCACTGACGCGAGGGGTTTCGGCCCCTTCGTTCCCGGGGCGGGCGCCGCCCCGGGAGCGCCCGGCCCGCGTATCGGCCGAAAGCTTCGTGTAACGGTAACAGTGCGTAAAAAACCGTGATTTGGCCACCTTGTGCGCCCCCGCTAATAATCCCCGTGGACATCGGGGGTCCAGCGAACACGATTTCGACTACGTCCCGGACCGGCCAGGCGCCCAGGTGCTTGGCGCAGGAAGGTCGCGTGCGTGTCGGAGGGTTCGGCTGGACGCAGGCCCGCCAGAGCGATGGGGATCGCGACGGTGTGCCGATATTAAGCGCGGGACAAATGCAGACGCACTCGCAGACGACGATTAAGGATCGCGTTTCGCTGAGCGGGGTGGGGGTACACAGTGGTACTCCGTCGTCGATCACGCTGCATCCGGCCGAGCCTGACACCGGAATCATCTTCCTGAAGAATTCTGACAGCGCCGTTTGCGAGATCGAGGTTCCGGCCTCGCATCGCTGGGTGGTCGCCACCTCCTTGAGCACGGTTCTGGGCAGCGACGAGGCGGGGTCGATCGCCACCGTCGAGCATTTGCTGGCGACCATCAACGGGCTGGGCATCGACAACGTGCTGGTCGAGGTCGACGGGCACGAGGTCCCGATCATGGACGGCAGCGCCGAGGCGTTCGTCGATGCCATCGTCCAGGTTGGTCTGCGCAGGCAGCAGGCGCGCCGCCGCTACATCCGTGTGCTGGAGCCGGTCCGCGTGACGATGGGCGATTCGGTCGGCGAACTGCTTCCCTTCGAGGGGCGGCGCTTCGAGGTCGAGATCGATTTCGCCGACACGATCATCGGCCGGCAGGCCTATGTCTTCGATCTCGATGCCGGGGACTTCCGGCGCGAGCTCGCCCGCGCCCGCACCTTCGGCTTCGTCGACAGTGTCGAGCAGCTCTGGGCGAACGGCTATGCGCTCGGCGCCTCGCTGGACAACACGGTGGTGATCGGCGACGGCGCGGTGATCAATCCCGAGGGCCTGCGCTTCGCCGACGAGTTCGTGCGGCACAAGGCGCTGGACGCGATCGGCGACCTGACGCTGGCCGGCGGCCCGATCCTGGGCATCTACCGGTCGTTCCGGGGTGGCCACAAACTCAACTGCGCCATCATCGAGGCGCTGCTGTCGCGTGACAGCGCCTGGGAATGGGCGGAAATGCCGGTGCGGCGCGAGGCCGTCCAGGCGGATGTCGAGGCGCTGGTGCCGGCGGCGGTCTACGGCCCGGACGTCTCCTGACGCTTCGAGCAGCGCGCGCCGCAAATTCGCTCCATTTCGAGGCGAGCTAAACTGGCCTGGACGCCCGCCTTGGGGTAAAGTCCGCGCCCACGGCCGGGGCTCCGCCCCCGGACAACCGCAGCACGCAGTCGGAAGCGAGTCAGGGTTTGCGTAAGACCGGTGGATACGCGCGCACGGCGCTTCGGATGACGGTGCTGGTCGCCGTCGGGTTGTCGCTTGGCGCCTGCAAGTCGATCTTCTCGAAGGACGAGGACGAGTACGCGATCATCCAGGAGGAGCCGGCGGAGACACTCTACAACGAGGGTCTGCTGCTGGCGAACTCGGGGTCGTTCGTTGCCGCCGCCAAGAAGTTCGACGAGGTCGAGACGACGCACCCCTATTCGGAGTGGGCGCGGCGCTCGCTGATCATGTCGGCATATTCGAATTTCGAGGCGCGCCGCTACACCGAGGCTGTCCGGTCGGCACAGCGCTACGCGACGCTCTATCCCGGCAGCGACGACGCCGCCTACGCACAGTACCTGATCGCCGAATCACACTACGCGCAGATCGCCGACATCGGCCGCGACCAGGAGCGGTCGGAGAAGGCGGCGGTCGCCTACCGCGAATTGCTGGAGAAGTATCCGCAGTCCGAGTACGCCGCCGAGGCCCGGCAGAAGCTGGAGGTCGCCCGCGACCAACTCGCCGGCAAGGAGATGGACGTCGGACGCTACTATCTCAGCCAGGGCCGCTATCTGGCGGCCATCAACCGGTTCCGCACCGTCGTCACCGACTATCAGACGACGCGGCACGTCGAGGAAGCCCTGCTGCGCCTCACCGAATCCTACTATGCGCTCGGGCTGGTCTCCGAGGCCCAGACTGCGGCCGCCATTCTCGGTCACAACTATCCCGACAGCGAATGGTACAAGGATTCCTATGCGCTTCTCGCGGCCGGCGGCTACTCGCCGAACGAGAACAAGGACTCCTGGCTGAGCAGGCTCTGGCGCAAGACCACGGGCACGCTGTGACCGGGCGATGCTCGCCGCCCTGTCGATCCGCGACATCGTCATCATCGACCGGCTGGAGATCGCCTTCGGCCAGGGGTTGAGCGCGCTCACCGGCGAGACCGGCGCTGGCAAGTCCATCCTTCTCGATTCGCTGTCGCTGGCGCTCGGCGGCCGGGGCGACGCTGCGCTGGTCAGGCGCGGTGCCGAGCAAGGCCAGGTGGTCGCGGTGTTCGACCTGCCGGCCGGCCACCCCGCCTTCGCCGTGCTGCGCGAGCAGGGGATGGACAGCGACGGCGACCTCGTATTGAGGCGCATCCAGACCGCCGACGGGCGCACCCGCGCCTTCGTCAACGACCAGCCGGCCAGCGTCCAGCTTCTCAAGGTGCTCGGCGGGCTTCTGGTCGAGATACATGGCCAGCACGACGACCGCGCGCTCGTCGATCCCGCCGTCCACCGCCGCCTGCTGGACAGTTTCGGCAGCCTTGAGTCTGACGTGACGGCGCTGGGACGGCTGTGGGAGACGCGGCGCAGGGCCGAGGCCGACCTCGCCGAAGCGCGCCGGGAGCTGGAGCGCGCGGCAAGCGACCGCGACTATCTCGCCCATGCGCTGGAGGAACTCGACGCGCTCGCACCCGAGCCGGGCGAGGAGGCGCATCTGGCCGACCGGCGCCAGGTGATGATGCAGTCGGAAAAGCTCGCCGAGGAACTGTCGGAGGCGGCGCAGTCGCTCGGCGGCAGCGCGTCGGCGGTACCGCTGCTGTCGGCCGCGCTCAGGCGGGTGGAACGGCGCGCGGCGCAGTTCCCGGCGCTGCTCGGCCCGACCGTGGCCGGGCTCGAAGCGAGCCTCAACGCGCTGGAGGATGCGCGGCTCGCGGTCGAGCGGGCGCTCGCCGAGACGGCCTTCGATCCGCGCGAGCTTGAGGCAGCGGAGGAGCGGCTGTTCGCGCTCAGGGCCGCCGCCCGCAAGCACCAGGTTCCGGTCGACGGGCTGAAGGACCTGCGCGACCGAATCGCCGCGCGGTTGGCGGCGCTCGAGGTCGGCGGCGAGCAGGTGGCGGCGCTGGAGACGGCTGCGGCCGAAGCCGCTGCGGCCTATGACCGTGCCGCGACGCTTCTCAGCCAGAAGCGCATCAAGGCGGCGAAGGCGCTCGACCGGGCGGTCATGGCCGAATTGCCGCCGCTCAAACTCGAACGCGCCCGCTTCGAGACACGCATCGAGTCCGCCGAGGGGCAGGGCGGGCCGGAGGGGCGCGACCGCGTCGAGTTCTGGGTGCAGACCAACCCCGGCAGCCATCCCGGTCCGATGCTGAAGGTCGCCTCCGGGGGCGAGCTGTCGCGCTTCCTGTTGGCGCTGAAGGTGGCGCTCGCCGAGAAGGGCAGCGCCCCGACGCTGGTGTTCGACGAGATCGACACCGCGGTCGGCGGCGCGGTGTCGGATGCGATCGGTGTCCGGCTCAGGCGTCTGGCCGAGAAGGTGCAGGTGCTGACCGTGACGCACGCCCCGCAGGTCGCGGCGCGCGCCACCAGCCATCTGCTGATTCGCAAGGAGCCGGTGAAGGGCGGCGACGTCGCCACCCGCGTCGACCCGCTCGATACGGCGCTGCGCCGCGAGGAGATCGCCCGCATGCTGGCCGGCGCGACCGTCACCGACGAGGCACGCGCCGCGGCGGGTAGGTTGCTGGAGGGGATGGGGACGTGAGCGCGAACGCATTGCCGCGCGACAAGCCCCCCGCCGATCTCTC
>JAEYRQ010000637.1 GCA_023435545.1 Pseudomonadota bacterium
CGGATGTACTGCGACCGGACGCACCGATTGCCGCTTCGCCGGCAACCGGCGTCTGGCTTGGGCACCCCCACTCTTCCACTCCTCTCGACTGCTGCCTCCCGAGGCGGCCGTTCCGCCGGCTGCACGCGGCGCGACCGCAGCGCACAAAACTGCCTGCTGATCCACCCCCGTGCTGTTGAAAGGGGTGGGGGAGTGTGCTAGCGAAGCGCCGGCTTCGGGGGCACGAGGTCTCCCGAGGCCTCCGGCCGGCTGTCCGGATCAGACTCCGCTTTCGTTGGGTCATACGATCCGCGCCGCTCACCAGGTCGCATCAGAGAGCTCGCCGCGTGACCGCAGAAGACACGACCGTATCTGGCGTTTCCGGCCGCTATGCCACGGCCCTGTTCGAACTCGCCGTCGAGGAGAAGTCGATCGACAAGGTCGGCTCCGAGCTCGACGCGATCGACCGCATGATCGACGACAGCGCCGATCTGAAGCGGCTGGTCATGAGCCCGGTCTTCTCGGCCGAGGAGCAGGCCCGCGCGCTCGCCGCGATTCTCGACAAGGCCGGCATCGCCGGGACCACCGCCAATTTCATTCGCCTCGTCGCCGCCAATCGCCGGCTGTTCGTGCTGCAGGGCATGATCGCCGCGTTCCGCAAGCTGGCGGCCGCTCATCGCGGCGAGGTTTCGGCCGAGGTCACCTCGGCCCAGGAACTCACGGACGCTCAGGTGAAGTCGCTCGCCGCGGCGCTGAAGGCGTCGATCGGCAAGGACGTCCAGCTCGCCCGCAAGGTCGATCCCTCGCTGCTGGGCGGGCTGGTCGTCAGGGTCGGCAGCCGGATGATCGACACCTCCCTGCGCACCAAGCTCAACAATCTCAAAATCGCTATGAAAGAGGTCGGCTGATGGACATTCGGGCCGCTGAAATCTCCTCGATCCTGAAGGAGCAGATCAAGAATTTCGGCAAGGAGGCCGAGGTCACCGAGGTCGGCCAGGTGCTGTCGGTCGGCGACGGCATCGCTCGCGTCTACGGCCTCGACAAGGTCCAGGCCGGCGAGATGGTCGAGTTCCCGGGCGGCATCCGCGGCATGGCCCTGAACCTCGAGACCGACAATGTCGGCGTCGTCATCTTCGGCTCCGACCGCGACATCCGCGAGGGCGACACGGTGAAGCGCACCGGCGCCATCGTCGAGGTCCCCGTCGGCAAGGAGCTGCTCGGCCGAGTCGTCGACGGGCTCGGCAACCCGATCGACGGCAAGGGCCCGATCAAGGCCAAGGAGAAGCGCCGCGTCGACGTCAAGGCGCCCGGCATCATTCCCCGCCAGTCGGTGCACGAGCCGATGGCGACCGGCCTCAAGGCGATCGACGCGCTGATCCCGGTCGGCCGCGGCCAGCGCGAGCTGATCATCGGCGACCGCCAGACCGGCAAGACCGCCATCATCCTCGACACCTTCCTCAACCAGAAGCCGATCAACGAGGGCGACGACGAGAGCCGCAAGCTCTATTGCGTCTACGTCGCCGTCGGCCAGAAGCGCTCCACCGTCGCCCAGTTCGTCAAGGTGCTGGAGGAGCGCGGCGCGCTCGACTACTCGATCGTCATCGCCGCCACCGCCTCGGACCCGGCGCCGATGCAGTATCTGGCGCCGTTCTCGGGCTGCGCGATGGGCGAGTATTTCCGCGACAACGGCATGCACGCGGTGATCGCCTATGACGATCTGTCCAAGCAAGCCGTCGCCTACCGCCAGATGTCGCTGCTGCTGCGCCGTCCGCCCGGACGCGAGGCCTATCCGGGCGACGTGTTCTACCTGCACTCCCGCCTGCTCGAGCGCGCGGCGAAGCTGAACAAGGAGAACGGCGCGGGATCGCTGACGGCGCTGCCGGTGATCGAGACCCAGGCCAACGACGTCTCGGCCTACATCCCGACCAACGTGATCTCGATCACCGACGGCCAGATCTTCCTGGAGACCGACCTGTTCTACCAGGGCATCCGCCCGGCGCTGAACGTCGGCCTGTCGGTGAGCCGCGTCGGCTCGGCCGCGCAGATCAAGGCGATGAAGCAGGTCGCCGGCAAGATCAAGGGCGAGCTCGCGCAGTACCGCGAGATGGCCGCCTTTGCGCAGTTTGGCTCCGACCTCGACGCCACCACCCAGCGCCTGCTCAACCGCGGCGCGCGCCTGACCGAGCTCCTGAAGCAGCCGCAGTTCTCACCGCTCAAGGTCGAGGAGCAGGTCGTGGTGATCTATGCCGGCGTCAACGGCTATCTCGACGCGCTCCCGGTCTCGGCCGTGCGTCGCTTCGAGGACGAGCTTCTGCGCAACATGCGCGACAAGCACGCCGAGATCCTCGACGCCATCCGCAACGAGCGCGAGATCTCCGAGAAGACCGGCGAGAAGCTGCACAAGGCGGTGAACGACTTCGCGAAGGCCTTCGCGGCCTGAGGCCCGGGCTAGCGGGCACAGGGCAGCGAGCGGACAGGGCCGGAAATGGCGAGTCTCAAGGAACTCAGGAACCGCATCGCCTCGGTGAAGGCGACGCAGAAGATCACCAAGGCGATGCAGATGGTCGCCGCCGCCAAGCTGCGCCGCGCGCAGACCGCGGCGGAGGCCGCCCGTCCCTATGCCGCGCGCATGGATCAGGTGCTTGCCGGGCTGGCGGCCGCGATCCCGCCTGGCACTGGCGGCTCGCCGCTGATGGTCGGAACCGGCCGCGACGACGTCCACCTCCTGGTGGTTTGCACCGCCGAGCGCGGCCTGTGCGGCGCCTTCAATTCCTCGATCTCGCGGCTCGCCCGCGAGCACGCCAACCGGCTGCTCGCCGACGGCAAGACGGTCAAGATCCTGTGCGTCGGCCGCAAGGGCTACGACATTCTGCGCCGCACGCACGGCTCGCTGATCATCGACACGATCACCATGCGCGAGGTGAAGCAGGTCGGATTCGTCAACGCCAGGTCGGTCGCCGACCGTGTGCTGGAGATGTTCGCCGGCGGCGAGTTCGACGTCGCGACGCTGTTCTTCTCGCACTTCAAGTCGGTGATCAGCCAGGTGCCGACCGCGCAGCAGATCATCCCGGCCGTGCTGCCCGAGGCAGACGAGGCGGCCGGCGCGGAATCGCTAGCGGTCTACGAGTTCGAGCCCGAGGAGGGCGAGATCCTCGAGGATCTGCTGCCGCGCAACATCGCCGTTCAGATTTTCCGGGCACTGCTCGAGAATGCCGCCTCCGAGCAGGGCGCGCGCATGACTGCGATGGACAACGCCACGCGCAACGCCGGCGACATGATCCACAAGCTGACGCTGAACTACAACCGCACGCGTCAGGCGCAGATCACCAAGGAACTGATCGAAATCATCTCGGGCGCCGAGGCGCTCTGACCGACACGCCGAAAAGGGATAGCTTCAGATGGCACGCAAGCCCGCCACCACCAAGAACAAGTCGGTAGGCCGCATCACCCAGGTGATGGGCGCCGTCGTCGACGTCCATTTCGACGAGAACCTGCCGGAGATCCTGAACGCGCTCGAGACCAACAACCACGGCAACCGCCTGGTGCTCGAGGTCGCCCAGCATCTGGGCGAGAACACGGTGCGCACCATCGCCATGGACGCGACCGAGGGCCTGACCCGCGGCCAGGAGGTCTCCGACACCGGCGAGCCGATCGAGGTTCCGGTCGGGGACGAGACGCTGGGGCGCATCATGAACGTCATCGGCGAGCCGATCGACGAGGCCGGACCGGTGAAGACCAAGCACCGCCGCCCGATCCACGCCCCGGCGCCCGATTTCGTCGATCAGTCGACCGAGGCCGAGATCCTCGTCACCGGCATCAAGGTCGTCGACCTGCTGGCGCCCTATGCCAGGGGCGGCAAGATCGGGCTGTTCGGCGGCGCCGGCGTCGGCAAGACCGTGCTCATTCAGGAACTGATCAACAACGTCGCCAAGGCGCATGGCGGCTACTCGGTGTTCGCCGGCGTCGGCGAGCGCACCCGCGAGGGCAACGATCTCTATCACGAGATGATTGAGTCCGGCGTGAACAAGGACCCGCACAAGCACGACGGCTCGACCGAAGGCTCCAAGTGCGCGCTGGTGTTCGGCCAGATGAACGAGCCGCCCGGTGCGCGTGCCCGCGTCGGCCTGACCGGCCTCACCGTCGCCGAGTATTTCCGCGACCAGGGCCAGGACGTGCTGTTCTTCGTCGACAACATCTTCCGCTTCACCCAGGCGGGCTCCGAGGTGTCGGCACTGCTCGGCCGCATTCCCTCGGCGGTGGGCTATCAGCCGACGCTCGCCACCGACATGGGCGCGCTGCAGGAGCGCATCACGACCACCAACAAGGGCTCGATCACCTCGGTGCAGGCCATCTATGTGC
>JAEYRQ010000638.1 GCA_023435545.1 Pseudomonadota bacterium
CCACGAGGGAGGAGAGCGGAGACCCGGTCCGCCGGCGCGGCCCCGCCCCCGCCTGCCAAGCCGGCGGGCGTGACCCGGAAATCAGCCGGATCGGAAGGGGGGAACGGGGATGGAGCGCGCCGGTCATCGCGGCGCCTCGGCGGCATCGACTGCCCCGGCCAGCGCCGCCGCCAGCCCGCGCGCCGCCGCCCGGTCGAGGCGCAGCGATATGAGCGTCCCGTCCGGGCTGTGCCAGTCGACGATCAGCTGCGCCTCGTCGTACCCGTGCCGCTCGACGCGAATGCGCGCCGGCCCGCCGCCGGCGGTGACGGCATCGACGGTCGTGGGGATGGCGGGGCTGGTCATGGCAGGGCCTCGCAGGATGTCGGCTGCAGGCGCCCGGACTGGCGCAGCCAGCCAAGGCGGGTTTCGTGCCAGTCCTCGGCGCGAACGGCGCCGTTCGACACCTCGCGAAACCGCTCGACGATTCCGGCGGGCGCCGCCCGCTCCCCCGTCTCGTAGCGGTGATAGGTGCGAGCGGGGTTCTTGCCCTCGACGCCGAGACGCCGGGCTATCTCGCCCAGAGAGATCTTCGCCTGCTCTCGCCAATGCTTCGGTTGCATGGCTAAGAGTGTAGCCAGATTGGCTACCGAATTGTCAAGAGGTTCGTAGCCAAAGTGGATATCGCGCTAAGTAGCCGAAATAGCTACGAAATCGGCATGCAGAACCGCATCGCCGAAATCCGGGCCGCACAGAAGCTCTCGCAGGAGAAACTTGCCGAGCTGCTGCACGCCAGTCGAATCACCGTGTCCAAGCTCGAGCGCGGCGTGATGCAGCTCACGCCCCGCTGGATGGAGCGACTGGGCGAGGCCTTGCACGTCGAGCCGGTCGAGCTGCTGGTGAAGCCGGGCGCCTTCCGCCAGGTGCAGGTGCGCGGCGCCCTGCAGGCCGGCGTCTTCTCCGAATCCTTCGAGTGGCCGGAGGGCGAGTGGTACGATGTCGCCGTGCCAGACGATCCGGGCCTGAGGCCCTATACGCTCTACGGCGCCCAGGTGCGCGGCCCGTCGATGAACCGCCGCTATCCCGAGGGCACCTCGCTGGTGATGACCGATGTCATCGAGACCCAGGAGGAGCTGCGCATCGGCAAGCGTTACCACGTCGAGCGCCGCCGCGCCGACGGTATGGTCGAGGCCACGGTCAAGAAGCTCTGGCAGGACGAGACCGGCCGCTTCTGGCTTGTGCCGGAGAGCGACGATCCGCGCTATCAGGAACCGATCGGCCTCGACGGCGAGGATGGCGACGAGATCCGCATCGTCGGCCGCGTCGTCTTCGTCGTGCACCGGGAGTAAGACCGGTGCGCACGCTTCTGCCGGTTGCCCTGCTGGTGTCGTTGTTCGCGGCGTTGTGGCTCGCCGGCCTTCGCGTGATCGTTGCGCCGCCGTCGACAGCTTATCCCGACGGGGCGACCCTTATCGTGCAGGGAATGTCCGGCGCGTGGCCGGTAGATTCGCTCGATGCCCTCTGCATCCGGGCGCAGGGCGGCGTCAGCGAACTGTGCCGGACGATGTTTCTCGCGCCGATCGTGTCGGGCAACCTCGCCGTTGCAACGCTGCCCGGCGCTCCATGGCTGGCGGCCATACCTGAGACAATCGCGACTGCAACTCTCGACTAGCAAAATCGACTCTCATTGCCCGCGCACGTTGTGCTAACCTCGCCCCACCGAATGACGGGCTGGGGAAACGCACGATGACGAATCGACTAATCTCGCTGGCGCTCGGCGCCATACTGACAATTTGCGTGTCGGCGACGGGTGAGGCCGATGAATATACGGCACTCGCCTTCTCTCCTGACAGTGCGGCGCTTGTCACAGGCTGGTCAAACGGCCGCAAGCGGCACGAGGTGCGATTCCATCGCGCCGCCGACGGCCAACCCCTTTTTGGCTTCCGCACGCGGGGTAAGGTCGAGCAATTGGCCTTCTCGGCAGATGGCGGCAGCCTCGCGACGCTGCAGACCATGCGGGGCACCAAGAAACGGATCGAGATTTGGGACGTCGAGTCCTCCACGGCGCTCAACTCGACCATTGTAGATTCGGTCTCGCCCTTCGGTCACGACCAATTGGCATTGTTCGGCAGCGTCGAGACGGCCGCCGTGGCCCGCACGGGAAAGCCGAGCATTTTGTGGAACTACGGCGCCGGCAAGAAGAAGCTGCAGCGCACCTGGACCAATTCGTTCGCCCGCACCACCAACGATCGAATCATGGCCTACGGTGATGGCACCAGCGTACAGGTGCGGCGAATCGTCGACGGCAAGCCGATCAGCACGCTTCCATCCTCCAGCAGTTCATCGCCGACAGGTCTCGCCTTCGGCGATGGCAACAAACGCATCGCTGTGGCCCGCGGCGTGAACGTCGAAATCTGGTCGGCAAGACAGGGTGACCGGCAACGTGTTCTTCGCGCGCCTGATTACGTGAAGGGCTTGGCCTTCCAGCCGTGGGGAGTGCGGGTCGCCATCGCATCGTGGGACAATCCCATCCTCATCTACAACGCGAGAACCGGTGCTCGGCTGTTGCGGCTCAGGGCCGACGATCTGGACTGGTACGAGGACGTCGCCATCGCCAACAAAGGCGCCCGCGTTGCTGGGCTGACCCTCCTTGGACGCATCCGTGTCTGGAACAGTCTCAGTGGAAAGCCGCTCTACAGCCTGCCGTAGGTCCAAATCGCCGACTGAGCGGGACGGTGTTGTAGCCATAACGGATACAAACCGGTTGACATTATCGTAGCCAACATGGCTACATACCTCCGTGACGTTCACCCACGGAGGTTCCCATGTGCGACGACACCCCCGCCCCGGCCACCGAGACGCCGGACACCGACGCATCGGCCGGCGCCGCCGCCCCCTTCCGCCCCGACCGCGAGGCGCTGACCGCGCCCGTTCCGGTCCGCATGGCCAACACCATGATCGACCGGATGGCGGCCACCGGCGCCTGCACGATCCGCGATCTGCTCGAGGCGGATTTCACGTCGGAAGAGATCATCGAGCACCAGGCCGAGGCCCGAAGCCTCGCCATGGCGCGCGCGACGCGCCGTCTCGATGCCGACAACGTCGCCGACGCTGCAGCAGCCTGAGGCGGCGCCGATGTCCGCCCCCTCCTACCCCTTCGCCGCCACCGTCCGGCAGACACCGGATGGTGGCGACGCGCTCACCCTGGCCGAGCACGGCCGCGCCAGCGGCAACACCCGCGCGGCGATGGCCCAGGCGATCGCGCTCCGCCGCCGCGCCTTTCCCCATCACGGGCCGGTCGAGCTTCGCGCCGGCCTCATGCGCGACGGGTTCTCGCTCGGCGAGCTGCTGGTCTGGTACGCCGACGCGCTGGCCGAGATCGAGGCCTGCGCACCCCGTACTTCCTGTGAGGCGGCGTGATGGACCGCCACCCCACCCTTGCCGTGTGCGGCCTCGGCCGCTGCGGCACCAGCATGATGATGCAAATGCTCCACGCCGGCGGCGACGCCTGCTTCGGCGACTGGCCTGACTTCGAGCCCGACGAACTGCGGCCCGGCGCCGACCTGTCGAACACGTGGCCGATGCTCCATGGAACGGCCTTCAAGCTGATTGACCCGCATCGCGCCAAGCCGCCGGGAAGGCCTTTCATCGCAATCCTGCTGACGCGGGATCCTGCCAACCAGGCGCTGTCACAGTGGAAGCTGCTGCGCGCTTCCTTTCCGATGCTCGATCCGTTCGACCGCTCCGCTCGCCGCCGCTGGATCGCCAACCTGCGCGCCAGCGAGGAGAAGGCGCGGACATGGCTGCGACGCAATGCCGGTTTCGCGATCGAGATCACGTTCGAGGAAGTTCTCGCCGCCCCGCGTTCTGTGGCCGAACGGCTCGCCGCTCTCCCCCGCCTCCCGGCCCACAACCTCAACGTCGATGCGATGGTTGCCGCGGTGCGACCGCGCCCATCCGGGGCCATGTGCGCACCGGACCTCGCGATCGAGGCGGCCCTGATCAGGGAGGTAGAGAACCGCCATGGCTGAGAGCGACACCCCCGACCGCCGCTCCCCGGCCGCGCAGATCCGCGCCTGCCGCCTGATGCTGGCCGAGACCTTCCCGGCCGCCTTCGCCCGGCCGGGCGGGGAGAAGCGGCCGCTGGCGATTGGCATCGACCGCATGATCCTCGAGCGCCTGCCCGAGCATCCGCGCTGGCTCCTGAAGGATACGCTGGGCGACTATTGCGGCAGCCAGGGCTATCTCGCCTGCCTGGTCGAGGGCGCCGCCCGTGTCGATCTGAACGGCCAGCCTTGCGGCCATGTCGACGCCGGCGCCGCCGCCCACGCGGCCCGCAAGCTCAAGCAAGCCCGCGGCCTGGAGACCGCCCGCGCCCGCATCGCCGCGCTGGAGACGACGCTCGACGCGCTGCTGCAGGCGATCAGCGACGACGAGGTCGAGTCGCCGGAGCCGTTCTCTGCCGACCGCCCGGTCCACTCAGCCCGCCTCCGCGCCGCCGCCGCCGAGGCAGAGGCCGTGCTCGGCCGCATCCCGGCCGGCGAGAGCCGGAGGGCGGCGTGATACTGAAGATCGACACCGCCTCGATCGAGCAGTTGCAGTCCGAGAGCAACCGTCTGGGCGCCTTGATCGGCCAGCTGGAGACGCAGACGGCGGACACGCGATCGCGGCTGGAGTCGGTCCGGGCCGAGCTCGCGCGGCGGCTGCGCCCGACCGAGGAGCCCCGCATAAGCGACCACGCCATGCTGCGCTATATCGAGCGGGTTCATGGCGTCGATATGGAAGCGCTGCGGGCGCACATCATGACGCCCAGGGTGGTCGACGCCATCCGCGCCGGCGCCTCAGCCGTCGTCGCCGACGGGTGCAGGTTCGTGATCAAGGGCAACACGCTGGTCACCGTTCTCGACGACCAGACCGGAGCGAAGCCCCCACGCAGACGAGCACCCCGAGATCGGGACGCGCGACGCTCGATGCAGGATGACAGGGGATGCAGGATGACCGGCCCCGCCGCCGCGCCTCCTTCTCCCCCCGGGGGAGAAGGCCGGGATGAGGGGGCGGCGCGCGCCGCGCGCCAGCCGGGGACCCCGCCCCGCCCCCGCCGTGCGCAGGGCGGGCCGCTGG
>JAEYRQ010000090.1 GCA_023435545.1 Pseudomonadota bacterium
GCGGAGAAGTGGATCTCACGCCGGCAGTTCGCGGCCGTCACCGCGCAGTCGGTGCCGCTGGTGCCGAAGCCGGAGCGGCGGCGGGACATGCTTTGGTTCGCCTATGCCGCCGTCGTGGCGCTGGCGATCCTTTCGCTGGTGGCGATGGTGGTCTATGCGAGCTTCGTGCGTCTGTGGCCCTACAACCTGTCGTTCACGCTGCGCCACTACGAGTTTGACGTGCAGAACGGCATCGCGCCGCTGTGGACCAGCATCAAGGTGGCCCTCATCACCGCGGTGCTCGGCATGGTCTTCGTGACGCTCGCCGCATACGCCAACCACCAGTTCCAGAACCGGGCGTCGCGGCTGCTCTACTTCCTGGCGATCCTGCCGGCGGCGGTGCCGGGCATGGTGCTGGGGCTCGGCTACATCCTGGCCTTCAACACGCCGGGGCAGCCCGTCTACCTCGTCTACGACACGATCTGGATCATCGCGCTCTGCAATCTCTACCACTACCACGCCCAGGCCTTCCTGCTGGCGACCACCAACATGAAGCAGATCAGCACGACCTTCGACGAGGCCTCCGCGACGCTCGGTGCGACGCGGATCACCACGCTGATGCGTATCGTGCTGCCGCTGATCTGGCCGAGCGTGATGAGCGTCGGCGTGTTCTTCTTCATGCGTGCCATGGTGACGCTGTCGGCGGTGATCTTCCTGATCACGCCGGCGACCCAGCTGGCCGCCGTCTCGGTGCTCTATCTCGACGACCGCGGCGCGGTGAACCAGGCGGCGGCCTTCGCGGTGTGCATCATCGCCACCGTGATCGGGTTCCTGGTCGTCGCGCAGCTCCTGCTGCGGCTGGCGGGCGTCAAGGGCGTGAGCCTGATCCGGTAGGGCGCCTAGGCAGCCGCGACGATGGCTGCCAGCGCGGCGCATTCGGCGGCGATACCGGCCGCACCCAGCACATCGCCGGACTGGCCTCCGATCTGGCGCTCGGCGAGCATCGCGACGGCGGTCGCGGCGAGGCCGGCGGCAAGGATCGCCGCCAGCGCGATCCACAGCGGCAGTAGCAGGATCGCCACCAGTGCCGCCAGCGCCATCGCCTCCCATGCGGAGCGATTCGGTGGTGTGCCGACGCTGGCCGAGAGGCCGCCGGGCCGGGCGTTGGGCAGGCGCCACATCAGGGCGACCATCGCCGCGCGCGACAGCGCCGCCGACGCGACCAGCGCCACCGCGACATGGAAGGGGAAAACCAGGTCCGTGACCGCGCCGAATCGCACCGCGAAGGCGAGGATCAGCACGACGACGCCATAGCTGCCGATGCGGCTGTCGCGCATGATCTCGAGCTTGCGATCCCGGCTCGCGCCGCCGCCGAAGCCGTCGGCTGTGTCGGCCAGTCCGTCCTCGTGCAGGGCGCCGGTCGCCAGCAGCATCGCGGCGAGGGCGAGGGCGGCGGCTATCAGCGCCGGAAGGCCGATCGACCAGGCGAGGACATAGGCGCAGCCACCGACCAGCCCCACCAACGCGCCCGCCAGCGGATAGGCCCAGGTGGCGCGGGCGGGGTCGAAGTCCTGGGACTCGCGCCGGGGCACGGGCAGCCGGGTGAGCAGCCCGACCGCCGTTGCGATGTCGTCGAGGCGGCCCCCCATCCTGTTCATTCCTTCCCGTCGACGCCCGCCTCGGCGAAGGTCGCCATGCCCCCATGGCAGGCCACGGCCGCCCGCAGGATCGGCACCGCGACCGCTGCGCCGGACGCCTCGCCGAGCCGCATGCCGAGATCGAGCAGGGGCTCCTTGCCGAGCGCTTCAGCGAGCTTGCGGTGGCCGGCCTCGGCCGAGGCGTGGGCGATGACGGCGTGATCGAGGCCGCCCGGTGACAGGCGCGCGAGCGGGGCAGCGGCGGCGGTAGAGACGAAGCCGTCGAGCAGCACCGGGATGCGGGCGTGGCGGGCGGCCAGCACCGCGCCGAGGATGGCGGCCAGTTCCCTCCCTCCCAGTGCGGCTGCCGCTGCCAGCGGATCGGCGAGAATGGCCGCATGCCGCGCGAGCCCTGCATCGACGGTGGCGCGCTTGCGGGCGAGGCCCTCGTCGTCGACGCCGGTGCCGCGGCCGGCCCAGAATTCGCCGTCTCCGCCGAACTGGGCTGCCGCCAGCGCGGTCGCGGTCGTGGTGTTGCCGATCCCCATCTCGCCGACGCAGATCAGATCCGCGTCCTTGGGCACCGCGCCGTATCCGGCCGACACCGCCTCGAGGAATTCAGCATCCGACATGGCCGGGGTTTCAGTGAAGTCGGCGGTCGGCCGGTCGAGGTCGAGCGCCTCGACCCGCAGTTCCGCTCCGGCGGCGGCGCAGAGCTGGTTGATCGCAGCGCCCCCGGCGGCGAAGTTCGCAACCATCTGTTCGGTGACGCTCGCCGGGAAGGCGGAGACGCCCCGCCGGGTGATGCCATGATTGCCCGCGAAGACCAGCACCAGCACGCGGTCGAGGCGCGGGATGGGCCGTGCCTGCCATTCGGCGAGCCAGACGGCGAGCGATTCCAGCCGGCCGAGGCTGCCCGGCGGCTTGGTCAGCATTCCCTGACGCGCCAGAGCCGCCTCGCCGGCTGCCCGGTCTGGTGCAGGCAGATCCGCGCAGGCGGCGCGCAGGGCATCGAGAGACGTCAATCGATCCGTCATCGGTTCCGGGTCTCACTGGGGAAGGGGTTCGAACAGCGGCAGTTCCGGATCGGGTGCCGCGGCGATGGCGTGGAAGAAGGTGCCGGTGACGAGGCCGCGCCGCCCGCCCGCTGTCCCCAGCGGCCGGCCCTGTCCGTCGGCAAGGCGGCCGACGGGATCGTCCATGCCGGGATCGATAACCGTCGCGTAGTGGAACTCGTGACCGCGCAGGATGCTGCCTGCCGGGCCGACGGGGCAGTCGGACAGCAGTTCCGCCTCGCGGTAGCCGAGGTTCATCTTGCGGCGGGCGAAGCTCGTCGCATGGCCGAGCAGGCCCGCCATTTCGTGGCGGTGGCCGTCGGCGTCTTCTAGCCCGGCGCCGAGCACCATGTAGCCGCCACACTCGCCATGGACCGGGCGGGCCTCAGCGAAGCGCCGGAGGCCCTCGAGGAAGCGCCCGGCCGCCGCCAGCGGGCCGGCGTGAAGCTCAGGATAGCCGCCGGGCAGCCAGCAGACGTCGCAATCCTGGGGCGGCGGCTCG
>JAEYRQ010000151.1 GCA_023435545.1 Pseudomonadota bacterium
GGGTATTGTTGAGCCGAATCTCAGGGGCGCGTGCGCCTGAGCTGACGGTAGAAGTCGATGGCGATCATAATCGTGACGGCGACCAGCACGATGCCGAGGTCCACGCGCCGAACGAAGTACAGCAGAATGCCGAGGAAGCTGACGACGAGAGCGAGAGCCAGTATGGCCAGTATGCGGTCCGTGATCATCGGGCTTCCTCCGCGAGGCGCTCGCTGAGCCAGTGTGCTGTCCTGAGCAGCCGGCCGTCCTGGCCGTGGCGCCCGACGAGTTGGACGCCGATCGGCAGCCCGTCCGACCCCGCCAGCAGCGGCAGCGTCACCGCCGGCAGCCCGCAATAGGTCCAGGTGGTGCAGAAGGCAGGATCCCCGGTCGTCTCCAGCGTTTTAGGCGCCTGGCCGGTGGTGGCCGGAGTCACGATCGCGTCGTAGCGATCGAAGATCTGCTCGAGGCCGGCATTGAGGACGCGCACCCAGTCGTTTGCCAGGATGTAGTCCACCGCGCGAATCGTCTGGCCGTCCTCGATGATACCCCGCAGACGCTCGCTTAACCGGTCCCAGCCGGTGTCGGCGTAGCGGGCGAAGTTGCGGGCGATGTCGGCGTGCAGGATTGTGCGGTGCAGTTCCAGTGCCCGGTCGAACGGCTCCGGCAGGTCGAAGCTGTCGGTGTCGTCGCCGAGAATATCCGCCAGTTCCGCGAAAGCCTCCACCAGGTCAGGCTCGGCGCGCTCCCAGACAGGGGTTCGGACGATTGCGAGCTGCGGCTTGACCGGTGCGGGACTGCCGGCGATCTCGGCCAGCCTTGGGGCTGCCCATGGCCGCATCGCCTCGTCGGCGGGATCGTAGCCCGCGATCGCGTCACCGATCAGCGCGGCGTCCTCGATTGAGCGAGCCATCGTACCGATCGTGTCGAAGAGGGGCGACTGGGTCAGCACCCCGCGTCGTGACACCATGCCGCGGCTCGGCTTGTAGCCAACTATGCCGCAGAACGAGGCGGGGCGGATCACCGAGCCGTTGGTCTGTGTGCCCAGCGCACCCGGCACCATGTAGGCGGCGACGGCGGCCGCCGATCCGGACGACGAGCCGCCCGGCGTGCGCGCGAGATCGCGTGGGTTGCGCGTCCCGCCGGGGGTGTAGACGGCCAGTTCCGTCGTCACCGTCTTGCCGAGAACGACGGCGCCGGCCTGTCGCAGCCGCGCGACCACCGTGGCATCATCTGTCGGTTGCCGTCCGGCATCGATCGGTGTGCCCCGCTCGCACGGCAGCCCGGCGGCGTCGATGATGTCCTTGATGCCGATGGGCACCCCGTGCAGGGGTCCCAGCGGTCGTCCGGCCGCCCGGCGCCGGTCGAGCGCGCGGGCCTGCTCCAGCGCGTAGTCGGCATCGAGATGCGCCCAGGCGCCGACCTCGTCCTCCACCTCGGCGACGCGGTCGAGACAGGCGCGGGTGACCTCCTCGGCCTTCGCCTCGCCGTTGGCGACGAGGCGGGCTGTCTCGCCGACGCCCAGAGCTGCGAGGCCCGGATCGGTCCGCTGCCTGGCGCTAGCGACCATAGAAGTACTCCGGCAGGCCGAGCGCTATTTGCGGGAAGGTGTACAGAATCACCATCGCCAGCAGAATCAGTGCCAGATAGGGCATCACGCCAGCGAAGATCTGCATCAGCTGCACTTGTGGCGGTGCGATGCCCTTCAGATAGTAGGCTGACATCGCCATCGGTGGAGTGAGGAATGATGTCTGGAGGTTGAGCGCGATCAGGATGCCGAAGAACAGCGGATCGACACCGAAATGCGGCAGCAGTGGCAGGAAGATCGGCACGAAGATGATGATGATCTCGCTCCATTCCAGCGGCCAGCCGAGCGCGAAGATGATCAACTGCGCCAGGATCAGGAACATCAGAGGCGTCAAATCCAGGTGCAGGACGAATTCCTCGATCAGCTGTTCGCCGCCGAGATAGGAGAAGACCGAGGAGAACGTCCAGGATCCGACGAACAGCCAGCAGACCATCGCCGAGGTTCTGACCGTCAGGTAGACGGATTCCTTCAGCCGATCCCATGTCAGCGAGCGGTAGATCGCCGCGAGCACCAGCCCGCCCAGGGCGCCGACGGCAGCCGCCTCGGACGGCGTGGCGAGGCCGAACAGGATCGCCCCGAGCACCGACAGGATCAGCGCGGCGAGCGGGACGAAGGACGTGATCAGCATGATCGCGACCTGTGTGCCGCTGACCGAGCCGATGTCTTCTTCCCGCGGTTTCGGCGCCAGACTCGGATTGATCATCGCCCGCGCGGTCACATAGACGATGTAGAGGCCGGCGAGCAGGAAGCCCGGCAGCAATGCGCCTGCGTAGAGCTTGACGATCGATACGCCCGACGTGGCGGCATAGACGATCAGCATAATCGACGGCGGGATCAGGATGCCGAGGCAACCCCCGGCACAGATCACGCCCGACGCGTAGCTTGTGTCATAGCGCGCCTTCAGCATGGCGGGCAGGGCCAGGAGGCCCATCAGCGTCACCACGGCCCCGACAATGCCGGTGGCGGTCGCGAACAGTGCGCAGGTGACGAGCGCGGCGATCGCCATCGAGCCGGGCAGGCGGCGCGCGGCGATGTTCAGCGACTCGAACAGCCGCGAGACGATGTTGGCGCGCTCGACGATGTAGCCCATGAACAGGAACAGCGGCACCGCGGTCAGCACGTCGTTCTGCATGACCGAATAGGTCTGGTTGACCAGAAGATCGAAGACCCGGTTGTTGATCAGCGCCCCCAGCCAGGCGAAGAAGTTATCGATCGCCGTCGGGTCCTCGCCGGCGAACCGCTTCATCATGAACTGCAGCCGCTCGGCGTCGTGGTAGGCGTAGAAGCCGAACGCGACCCCCATCGCCATGAGCGTGAACGCGATCGGGAAGCCGAGGAGGATCACGAAGATGAAGATCCCCAGCATCATGATGGCAATTTGCGGATCGCTCATGGACGAATGCCTCCGCTCGTCTGGTCGCCATCGGGCCGGACGATGTCCACCGCCTCGTCGCCGTGCAGCAATGCCTCCCTGTGCTGCTCGTCGAGGAGCAGTTTCTCGAGTTCCTCGACATCCTCGAGATGGCGCGGCCATTCTCCGCTGCGCATGCAGATCACGCACCGCAGGAGCTGTGCGATGCCCTGCAGCACCAGGAGGATGCCTGCCGCCACGATGATGGACTTGAACTGGAAGATCGGGATGCCGGCCGGGCTGAAGCTCGACACCTCCAGGTACCGCCATGAACGTCCGGCATACTTCCAGCCCGCCAGCACCAGCGCGATCACGCCCGGGAAGAAGAAGAGTATATAGAGGATGAACTCGACGGTCGCCTGCGTCCGCGGCTTCCAGAGCCGGTAGATGAAGTCGCCTCGCACGTGTCCGTCGCGAGACAGCGTGTAGGCCCCGCCCATCATGAACAGCGCGCCGTAGCAGATATAGTTGACATCATAGGCCCACGGCGTGGGGCTGCGCAGCAGATAGCGGACGAAGACCTCGTAGCCGACGCCGAGCGTCATCGCCATGATCAGCCAGGCGAATGCCTTGCCGAACCAGGCCGAGATCTTGTCGATGAACAGGATGACGTCAACCATCGCCTGAAGGCAGCTCCCTCCCGCGACCCGGCGCCGCCCAGGCACCACCGTCGCCGCCACATACGATCCGTCCCCGGACGCGGGTGTCTGTCCGCACATCCCCAACGGCAAACCGGGACCGGCCTGTTCTACCGCAGGCCTGGACCCGACGCGACTTCCGGGCAGCCGACGGGGCGGCGCTCGCGCGCCGCCCCTTGCGACCTGTCAAGCCCGGCAGCGACCCGGTCAGAACGTGATCCGGCCGGGGAAGTGGTGCTGGTAGGCCATCTTGAAGTCGGCGGCGTTCATCAGGTCGTAGTAGGCGACCCGCTCCACCCATTCCTTCTGGCTGTCCACCACGCGCTTGAAATACGGGTCCGCCTCGAGGCCCGGCATCAGCTTGTCCCAAGCCTCCATCTGGGCTTCCATGATCGACGATGGCGTGCGCTTCACATTGATGCCCGCGTCGATCAGCTTCTGCAAGTCGGCCGAATAGTTGTCCATGGCCATGGCGTAGTTGGCGGTGTTCGCCGCTTCCACGCCGTATTTGAGGATCGCCTGCAGGTCCTCCGGCAGGGAATCGTACCGGTCCTTGTTGAAGATGATCTCGAAGAACTCATTCGCCTGATGGAACGAGCCGAGCATGTAGTTCTTGGCCACGTCCTGGGCGCCGAAGCGGCTGTCCGAGGTCGGGTTGTTGAACTCGAACGCGTCGATCACGCCGCGCTCCATCGCCGGCATGATTTCGCCGCCGGGAAGCTGGGTGACGCTGACGCCCATCTCCTGGAACAGGTCTGCGGCGAGGCCGACGGTGCGGTATTTCAGGCCGTTCAGATCGGCCGCCGACGTGACCTCGTTCTTGAACCAGCCGAGCGGCTGGGTCGGCATAGGCGTGGCGAAGAAGCCGACGAGGTTGAGGCCGAGGATGTCCTGAATCAGTTCGTCATACAGCTCCTGGCCGCCGCCAGCTTGGATCCAGGCCAGCATGTGCAGGGCATTGCCGCCGAAGATCGGACCCGTGCCGAACAGCGAGGCCGCCTTGTTCTTGCCGTACCAGTACACGGTGACAGTGTGCGCGCAGTCCAGGATGCCGTCGTGGCAGGCGTCCTGCACCTGGAAGGCCCCGACCACGGC
>JAEYRQ010000248.1 GCA_023435545.1 Pseudomonadota bacterium
GGCCAGGGACTTGCCCTGCGGGCTGACGACGCGCTTCTCGATGAGGTCGATATAACCGCCAAAATCGACGCCCTGCCCCACCGGCCACAGCACGGGAGTAAGATCGAGCGCCAGCTTGTCCTGGATCTCATCGATCAGTTCGAGGGGGTCGCGCCCCTCGCGGTCGACCTTGTTGACGAAGGTGATGATCGGGATATCGCGCAGCCGGCAGACCTCGAACAGCTTCAGCGTCTGACTCTCGATGCCCTTGGCGACGTCGATCACCATGATGGCGGAATCGACCGCCGTCAGCGTGCGATAGGTGTCCTCCGAGAAGTCGGAGTGGCCCGGCGTGTCGAGCAGGTTGAAGGTCAGCCCGTCGCGCTCGAAGGTCATCACCGAGGAGGTGACGGAGATGCCGCGCTTCTGCTCGATCTCCATCCAGTCCGAGCGCGTGCGGCGCTGCTCGCCGCGGGCGCGCACGTGGCCGGCCATGCGGATCGCGCCCGAGGCGAACAGGAGCTTCTCGGTCAGCGTCGTCTTGCCGGCGTCCGGATGTGAGATGATCGCGAAGGTGCGGCGCGTGCGATAGGCATCGTGCCTGTCGGGGCTGCGCGCTGCTGCCGGCGCGGTAATGGTTTCGAGCGTCTCGGTCATGTCTTCGGCCTGAACGAAAAGGGCGCGCGGACCATAGGGGAGCCGCGCGCCCGTGTGTAGCCCGCGTAATGTGGGATGCTTGGCCGAGATTGCGAGGGGAGCGCCCTCAGACATGCACCAGGATGTTGACGAGCCGGCCGAACGGATCTCGGACGAAGAAGCGCCTGACGCCCCATGGCTCCACGGCAGGGCCGTACTCGACCGGAACGCCGGCGCCGCGCATCCGCTCCAGTGCCTCGTCCAGATCGTCGACCTCGATCGAGAGGTCCGGGACGGGCGCCCCGGAGCCGCCCTCGCAGGCGAAGGAGACCTGGACCGTCATGGTCGCATCCGAGCCGTAGGTGACGATCCAGCCGTGGTCCATCAGCACATCAAGGCCCAGCAGGTCGCCGTAGAAGCGGTGGGCGGCGGTGACATCGGCCGTCGTGATGTTCGCAACGACGCGGCGGACCTTCATGTCGGCCTCCGTGGGACGGTGAACGCTGCCGGAGCGCGGATCAGTCGTCCGGGTGATAGGTCCCGAAGTTCCAGATGTGCCCCTCCGGATCGCGCACCGAGAAGTCGCGTGAGCCGTAGTCCGTATCGCTGAGCGGGCGGACGACCTCCGCGCCTGCGGCTGTGGCGCGGGCGAACAGCGCGTCGGAATCCTCGACGACGATGTAGATCATCTGCGTACTGAGGCCAGCCTCGACCGGTGGGCGCCAGTTGAATTCGTCCTGCTTCTGCGAGCCGAGCATCACGTAACCCGGCCCGAGCCGCAGTTCGGCATGGGCGATGGTTCCGTCCTGGCCCTCGTAGGCGACCTTCTTCTCGAAGCCGAAGGCCCTGCACAGCCAGTCGATGGCCGCCGGCGCGTCGCGATAGGTCAGGCAGGGGATGATGCTGGGACGGGCTGAGGTTGTCGGCATGTCGAACTCCGTTGGCGTCGGCTTCGTGATGCACAACGCTGGACCAGAGTGGACGATCCGTATTGGACGGACGTTACCCGGCTTGCGCGTCGAGGATGCCGGTGCCGTCGCCAAGGGCGTGGCGGCGGAATTCCGACGGCGTGTAGCCGGAGAACCGGCGGAAGTCCCGATTGAAATGGGACTGGTCGAAATAGCCGGAATCGAGGGCGATCTCGCTCCAGCGGGGCTCCCCTACGGCAGCGATCAATGCTGCGGCCTGGCGGAAGCGGAGCAGGCGGGCGACCGTGCTGGGAGGGAGGCCGACCGCCTCGCGAAACGACAAGGACAAGTGCTTGCGGCTCACGCCGTAGTCCTCGGCCAGACGGCTGACAGCAATGGTTCCCTCGGATCGGATGATGTGTTCCCAGACAAAGGCGGGCAGCGCGGGATCGGGCATATCCGGCGCGATGCGGCCGAGGAGATCCGCTTCGAGTAGCGCGAAGCGCAATGGCCAGTCGGGCGCCTCACACATCGCAGCGGCCAGTCGGTCGGCCGCGCTGCCCATCAGATCCTCGAGGCTCGCGACGCTGTTCGCCAGAACGCGCATCGGCATGCGGAAGTACCGGCTGGCGCCGAGCGGGGTGAAGTCGACTTGTATGCAGTGGGCGCCACCATGCGATCCCGAGATCGCGTAGCAGTCGGAGAGCCCGCCGGCGAAGCTGGAGAACGGTTCGAGGCGCTCCCCGGACCGCTCGTCACCGATGAGCCAGCCGGGACCGAAGTCGATGATCATGACGATCTGGCCGACCGGCATCTCGCGCCGGCGAACGGGCCGACCCCTGTCCTCCCGATACCCCTGATACTCGAGCACATGACGGGCGAGCGCGGGGTGTGGCCGGCAGCGCACCAATTCCCACCGACCGTGCTCGGAATGATGAGCGATGTGGCGGCAACGGGCCGCGATCCGCGCAGTTCGCTCTGTATCGGTCATTTTCCGATGCCGTCGCGGGGGTTAGATCGTTCCAGCCCGGCGGGGGGCCGGAACCGATCGACGTTACGATGGGACCGGCGACATTGCGAGCCGCCGGCGCCCGAACGGTTGCCGCGGGGGGCGAGTCGCGTAGTGTGCCTTCGGTGACTCGGACCGGCTGCTGTTCGGGACATCGGCCGTGAATCAGGCAGATTCATTCCGGCTGACGGAGGGGGCGCGCGTGCCGGAATCGGCGAAACGATCATTCCGCGAGCAGAGCAGTGATGCCGCCTTCTTCGCGCTGGCAGCGGGCGTCGGCATCGCCACCGGCACCATCGGCACGGTATTCCACATGATTGTCGACGCGTTGCTGGCCTGGCCGCTCTGGCTGCAGGCCCAGTTGGGGCGGGGTCTCGCGGCGGTGGTCGTCGCCGCGCTTGTCGCTGCGGCCATGGCGCTCGCGTCCGCCGTTATCGTCAGGCGGTTCGCGCCGGAAGCCTCGGGCAGCGGTGTGCAGGAGGTGGAGGGCACGCTCGACGGGCTCAGGCCGCTGCGCTGGCGCCGCGTCCTGCCGGTGAAGTTCTTTGCGGGCATCCTCTCGCTGTCTTCGGGCCTGGTGCTCGGGCGCGAGGGACCGACGATCCATATCGGAGCCAGTCTCGGCGGAGCGCTGTCGGAATGGGGCCGCGTCGCGCTCCGCGAGCAGCGCGGGCTGATCGCGGCCGGCGCGGCGGCGGGACTGGCAGCCGCCTTCAACGCGCCGATCGCCGCCGTGCTGTTCGTCATCGAGGAGACGCGCCGGCAGTTCCCCTACACGTTCAAGACCTATGTCGGAGTGATCATCGCCTCGGTGCTGTCGGCGGTCATCACCGAGCGGATCGCCGGCGTCGGTCCCAACCTCGCCATCGAGGCGCATCGGGTGCCGCTGTGGGCACTGGCCGCCTTTGTGGTGCTCGGGCTGGCGCTCGGCGGGCTCGGCGTCGTCTTCAACCGCATGGTGCTGCGCGGCCTCGATCTGGCGGAGACCGCCGACAGACGGGTGAGCTATGCCGCGCCGATTGCGGTCGGGCTGCTGGTCGGCGTGTTGCTGATCGTGCTGCCCGAGGCGACCGGCGGCAACGAGGCGCTGATCCACCGGCTGGTGGTGGAGAACCACGGACCGCTGCTGCTGCTGTTGCTGGTGGCGATCCGACTGGTGATGTCGGTCGCGAGCTACGTCTCCGGCGTTCCGGGCGGCATCTTCGCGCCGCTCTTGACACTGGCGGCGGCCACGGGGCTCGCGGTCGGCGGAATCCTGACGGCGATCGTGCCGGATCCCGCGTTGCCGGTCGCGTTTGCTGTGGCGGCGATGGGCGGGCTGTTCACGGCATCAGTGCGGGCGCCGCTGGTCGGCGTGGTGCTGGCGCTGGAACTGACGGGGGCCTACGAGGTGGCGCTGCCTCTCTTGATCACCTGCGGCGTCGCGCATGTGACCGCGGAATGGCTCGGCGGCAAACCGATCTACGAGCAATTGCTCGACCGCACGCTCGATCGGGCCGGCGTGAAACGTCCGGACGCCGACGAGAAGGAGCATACCGGCCTCGCCTGAAGCCGGCCCATTGGACCGAACAACTCAGTTCCTGCGGATGCCGATCTTCCTGCCAGCCTGCTCGGGCCGCGGCAGCGCGGCATGGGCGCTCAGCATTGCCGCCATCCGCGCTGCGACCTCTGCCGGCCACGGGCTGGAGCGCTTCGCCGCCATGTCGACGTGGATCGACATCATCTCCAGCGTCGCGGCGAGCCAACCCTCGTCCGCCTGAACCAGCTCCATGAAGATGTGGGCGCGCTTTGCGTCGTGATTGAGCAGCCGGAACCGCACCTGGACCGGATCTTCCAGGCTCAGTTCCCGCAGGTAGCAGACATGCGCCTCGAGCGTGAAGAACGAGGCGTTCCGCGTCTTCACGTAGTCCGGCCCGAGACCGAACAGCAGGAACGCCTCGTCGACACCGTGGTCGAACAGGACGTGGTAGTAGGCCATGTTCAGATGGCCGTTGTAGTCAATCCAGCCGGGCTGGATCGCCATGCGGCGCGTCACCACGGGTGTGGGAATTGCATCAGGTTCGATCCGCTGGCTCATCGGGCGGACCCGGTCGTCGCGTCGCGTCGTCGCATACTGGTTTGGTGTCCCTGGCGTTTCTGCTAGTGTGAATTCAAATCTACCGAAATCCGGACGTGTTTGAAGGATCCATTGCGATGCCCGTTGCCGCGCAGTCGAATGTGAGAGCCGTTGGCGACGTCGGCGCCGCCATCGAGGCGTTGCGAGGGCGGTTCGGCGACCGGCTTTCGACCGCGCCGGCGGTGCGCGACCAGCACGGCAATACCA
>JAEYRQ010000253.1 GCA_023435545.1 Pseudomonadota bacterium
GGTGCCGTAGTGCGCTTCCTTGCGGATCGGGTGCATCTTGGTCGTGGACTCCGGATTGAAGACTTGGCTGTGGCGGTTCAAGGCATCATCAGGAGCGGCAACGCCAGCGACAGGCTCGGGAAGATGACGAGCAGCAGGATCCGGACGAGATCTGCCAGCAGGAACGGGCCAACGCCGCGCACCACGGTGGGGTAGGTGACGTCGGGATCAGCGGCTTTGATGACGAACAGGTTCATGCCGACCGGCGGCGTGATCAGCCCGACCTCGACGACCGAGACGACCAGTACGCCGAACCAGATTGGATCGATCTGTAGCGCAAGGACCATCGGATAGAAGATCGGGATGGTGATGAGCAGGATCGAAAGGCTGTCCAGGAAGCACCCCAGCACAAGATAGACGACAAGGATGACGAGGATCACGCCGACGTTCGGCAACCCCATCTGCTGGATCCAGGATGCCAGCAGGGTCGGGATGGTCGAGGTCTCTATGAAGAACTGCAGCACGGAGGTGCCGATCAATATCAGGAATATCATTCCAGTCGTCGCCGCGGTCTCGATCAGCGAGTCGCGCGTGACCTCCCAGGTCAGGCGGCGCGAGAACGCGGCGAGCAGAATCGCACCGAACGCGCCGACGGCGGCTGCCTCGGTGGGAGAGAAGACGCCGAGATAAATGCCGCCCATCACGACCCCGAACAGGAGGCCGACCGGGCTCATATCTAGGATCGCGGCCCGGCGCTGGCCGCGGTCGGACCGCGGAACGGGCGGCGCGGATTGGGGACGGACGCGGGCGATCACGTAGGTCGTGATCATGTAGAGCAGGGTCGCCACGATGCCGGGCACCATGCCGGCAAGGAACATCCGCCCAACCGACTGTTCCGTCATCAGGGCATAGATGACCATGATGATGCTGGGTGGGATGAGAATGCCGAGCGTGCCGCCTGCCGCGAGTGCGCCGACCGTCAAGCGGTCATCGTAGCCGAGCGCGCGCATCTGCGGAATGGCGACGCGCGCCATGGTCGCGGCGGTCGCGATGCTCGATCCGCAGACCGAGCCGAACAGGCCGCACGCGGCGACGGTTGCGGCCGCAAGGCCGCCCCGCCAGTGGCCAATCAGCACGTGCAGTGCCCGGTAGAGCGACGCGGAGAGCCCGGCGCGGCCGGCAAACGCGCCCATCATGACGAACAGGGGGATGACGGAGAGCGAGTAGGGCGAAACCGTCACGAAGGGCTGCGAACCGAGCACGAAGCCGAGGCTGAACCAGCCGTTCAGCGCGACCCCGCCGACGACGCCGACCACGCCCATGGCGATCGCGACGGGAACTCGTACCGCGATCAGAACCAGGAGCGCGACGATCCCGATGGCTCCAATGAGCGGCGCGCTCACTGGATCACACCGTCTGCCGGAGGGATCTCTCCCGGCGCAACCAGTTCGCGGTTGAAGAGCACAAGCGTCGTCGCGACGGCGAGCCCGATCCCGATCAGGAACGGCAGCCAGAACCAGATCATCGAGATGCCGAGGGTGAAGCTGCGGTCACCGAAGCGGTATTCCGAGAGCATCTGAACGGTCGAGAACCAGAAGACACCGCCCAGGAACAGTGTGCTGAGCAGCAGGGATATAGCCCGCAGGATCCTGCGCACGCCGCCTGGAAGTACGTCGTAAAAGATGTCGACCGACACGTGAGTGCGCGTCACGAAGCCGTAGGGAATGGCAAGCATTGCTGCGACGAGGACGCAGAGCTGCACGATGTCTATGATGCCGAAAACGGTGTCCGAACTGGTGTTGCGCAGCACGATGTCCACCACCGTCAGCGTGATCGCGACGAAGAGCGCAATGGTTCCGCCCAGCGCCAGTATGGTGACGGCTTTCTTCAGTGCGTTCATCTCGATCGTGTCGAAAGCGGTGGCCAGGGGATGGGCGATGCCGTCCCGCGGCGGTGGCGGTCTACGCGGTTCCGCCATCGCCGCAGGAAACGGCGTGCAGTCGTCAGTCGGTCATTCCGCCTGTTCGTTCTTTGCCGCGGTCTCGACCATCAGCTGATAGAGGTCGGGCGCCTCCGGCAGTTCGGCTGACAGGTCCTGGATGTACTTCTCGATGACCGGCTTCATTTTGGCGATTGCCGCCGCGCGCTCCTCGTCGGAGATCGTCGTGATCGTGTTGTTGTGCGCCTCGACCTTGTCGATAGTGATCTGGTCAGTGTCGCGCCACCACTGGCCCCAGCGCTCGGTGAACCAGTCTCCGCTCATCTCGTCGAAGACCGCCTGGATGTCCGGCGGTAGGGACTCGTACCGATTTTCGTTCATCAGCACGTACATGCTGATCGTATCGAACTTGACGTCGAAATGGTTGGGCAGAATCTCCCATAACTTGAAGGAATCCGTCGGGCCCCACGGCATTACCGCGCCGTCGAGAACGCCCCGCTCGACGCTCTCGTAGATCTGTGAGGGACCCATGCCAATCGGGATTGCCCCGATCGATTCGAGCACTGCCGTCGCGGCCGGCGTCGGTACCCGGATCCTCAACCCCTCGAGATCCTCGATCTTGGTCACCGGCGTCTTGGTGTGGATGACCGTCGGCTCGGTATGCGTGATCGAAAGCATCTTCGTGCCGGGGAAATCGGCAGCGAGTTGGTCGTCATAGAGTTCCACAAGCGCCCTCGTTCCGGCATCCGAGGATTTCACCGTGAACGGCAACTCGATAAGAGTCGTGCGGGGGTGGCGTCCGCGGGGTATGGCGGGCAGGCCGACCGCCACGTCGACGACACCGGTTCTCACCTGGTCATACTGGCGCGTCGGATCGCCCAGCGCCGATCCGGCGACGAAGAAGGTGAAGTTCACCCGCCCGTCGGTCTTTTCCTCTATCTCCTTCGCCCAAGGCTCGAGCACAAGCGTGTGTACGAAATGGGTTGAGGGAAACATTGTCGAAATCTTGAGCTCGTATTCCGCCGCCCAAACGTTGGCGGAAAACGTCGCGGCAACCAATACGGCCAGCGCCCGTGCTAGAAGCTTCATGGGTGAATTCCTCCTTTGGATTGTCGCTTACTCTTATTGTGTGGCGACGTATTATGAGCGGTCGCTTCTGGGGCTAGAATTGAGGCGATGGAATGCCACCCCGCATCGGCATTCGCGACTGTCAGACAATCCACTTCCTGTGGAGTTGTCAATGGGATTGTCTGACAAAATTCTATCGCTTCTGACGTGCCACTGCACCTTCATCCAGCGGCGATTAGAGCCTCGTCCGTTTGTCGTGTTGCGCCCTGAGGCGCGGGATGAGCAATCGGATTGGCGAGCCCGGCAAAAGCCGCCGGGTTGGATAGCCAAGGGAGGAGTGCGGCCTTGTCGTATTGGAATCCTCTACCCATTCAGCGATGGCGCTGCGGGCATGGTCGAGGCCGAAGAACAGGCTCTGTCGGTTACGTTCCCCGGAACGAGCCATATGGCCATGCTCGACCGCGGCACGGAGGCGGTGGCCGCGCTCGTCGCAGATGCGATGCACTGAACCGTGAACTGACGCCGGGGGTCGCGTCGGGCAGCGTGACGTGTCCTGCGAGACTACGCGGCCACCCTCCCCCACAGCCTGTTCGAGGCAGTGCGCGCGCCTTCGCCCAGCGTCCGAAGCTTCGCCCAGACGACATCCGAGGCGACCCACTCGAAGCCGGCAAACGTTCCGAAGCCGCAGTCCGTGCTGGCAATGACGCGCTCGCGGTCCCCGATGGCGGCGACCGCCTGCTCGATCCGGCGGGCGACCAGTTCCGGGTGCTCGACGAAGTTCGAGGTTGAATCGATCACGCCCGGCAGCAGCACCATCCGATCCGGCAGGCCATGACGGGCCAGGGCGTCGTACTCGTGGGCGTGGCGGGGATTGGCGAACTCGATGCTAAGCGCACCGACGGCCGCCTGGCACAGGATCGGCAGGACCCGATCGAGCGGAACGTCGTGATTGTGCGGCCCTTCCCAGTTGCCCCAGCAGCAATGCAGTCGCACCCGGTCGGCAGGGATGCCCTCGAGAGCAGCATTGAGGGCGGCGACGTGCTGTTCGCAGGCATCCAGGAAAGCAGCCTCGTCCATGCCCTGGAAGAACATCGTCCGTTCCATGGCGAGATCGGGCGCATCGATCTGCAGAACCAGACCGGCCTCGTGGATGGCGAGATACTCTGTGCGCAGCTCGCGCGCCAGCGCCGCCAGATGGGCCTCGTGGCTGTCGTAGTGCGCGTTCAGCATCGTCGTCGCGACGATGCCGGGCGACGGTGCGGTCATGAACGCTTCGGTGAAGGCGCCGTCTGCGGCTCTCCTGAACCGCGCGATCTCGGCCTTGATGGCGCTGTCGTCCAGATAGCGGACCTCGCCCACGGCCTGCGGTGCGTTGAAGCTGCGGCCGCGCTTCGGGAAACGGGTCGGCAGGGTCTCGGCGAAACCGGGGAAATCGAGGTAATCCATGGGACGGTTGCGCTTCGATTCCCCGCCGAAACCGCTCATCCTCTGAGGAATGTACGTCTGGAACCCCACGCGCTGCTGCTCGCCGTCATTGCCGATATCGATGCCGGCGTCGGCCTGCTGATGCACGACGAAAGCCACCGCGCGATCCATCTCTGCTGCCAGTTCGGCCGGATCGACCGTCTCGCCGCTTTCGCGCCGGATCAGCAGGTCGGTCAGAACCGCGTTGCGCGGCAGGCTGCCCACATGCGTGGTCAGGATTCGGTCGCTGCCGGTGATCATTGCCGTGTGTCTCCCGTGGTGTCGGTGAGGCCGCCCGGGCCGTATCGCGTCGCCAATGCCCGCAGGCGGGCTTCCATCGTGCCGCCCTCGCCGTGGTCGCCCAGATAGGCAGCCTGGATGCTCTCATCGCCGAGCAGTGCCGCCGCCGTGCCGCTCTGGGCGATCCGGCCGGTGGTCAGGACGTAGCCTCGGTCCGCAACCTCCAGTGCCGCCTGGGCGTTCTGCTCGACGATCAGGACCGCGGTTCCGTCGGCTCGCAACTGCCGCACCAGGTCGAGCACGACCTCGACGAATTTCGGCGCCAGGCCAAGCGAGGGCTCGTCGAGCAGAAGCAGCCGCGGCCGGCTCATAAGCGCCCGGCCGATGGCCAGCATCTGTTGCTCCCCGCCGCTCATCGAGCGGGCGACCTGCGTGCGGCGTTCGGCGAGGCGCGGGAACAGCGCGTAGCAGCGTTCGAGCGATTCCCCGACGTCCTTCGGCGAGGACACCACGTAGGCGCCCAGCAGCAGGTTCTCCTCGACCGTCATCGTGCTGAACAGCTGCCGCCGCTCCGGCACCTGCGCTATGCCGAGCCTGACGATCGCGTTGGAGGTGGCGCCGGCGATCGGCTTGCCGTCGAACTTGATCGTGCCGGCGCTGATCGGGAGCAGTCCCGAGATCGCGGCGAGAAGCGTGCTCTTGCCGGCGCCGTTGGCTCCCAGAAGGCAGACGATCTCGCGCTCGCCCACATGCAGCGAAACGCCGTGCAGGACGACGGACCGTCCGTAGCCGGCCCTGAGACCGTCGATCGCCAGCAGGGCGGCGCTCATTCGGCCTTGCCTCCCAGATAGGCGGACACGACTTCGGGCGCGGTGCGCACCGACTGGGGATCTCCCTCGATCAGCTTGCGGCCACGGTCGAGGACGACGAGATGATCGGCGATGCCCATGACCAGTCGCATGTCGTGCTCGACCAGCAGCACCGTTGTTCCGGCTGCGCGGATCCGCAGGATCAGTTCCGCAAGTCTCTCCGTCTCGGCGTCGTTCAGGCCCGAGGCGGGCTCGTCCATCATCAGCAGGCGCGGCTCGAGCGCGAGAACCCGCGCGAGCTCGAGTTGCCGCTGCAGGCCGAACGGCAGCGTCGTGGGATCGTCGTCGGCATGCGCTGAGATACCTGCCAACTCGAGGGCGGCGGACGCCTTCTCGCGGGATACCCGCTCCTCAGCGACGAGCCGCGGACTGCGGACGATCACCGAGGCGAGCGATGTCTGCGCGAACCGGGTTCGGCCGCACATGACGTTCTCCAGTACGCTCATGCCCTCGAAGATCTGGACGAGCTGGAATGTGCGGCCGATCCCGGCGCGGGCAATCTGGTCGGCCTGCCACGTTTCGATCCGCGTTCCTTCGAAGGAAACGCTTCCCGAATGCACCGGCTCTTAACCACAGATCAGATTGAAGAGCGTCGTCTTGCCGGCGCCGTTGGGTCCGATCAGGGCGGTGATCGTCCCCTCCTGGACCGAGAAGCTCACCCCGTCGACGGCCGTCAGGCTACCGAAGGATCTCGAGGTGTCCTCGACAACGAGGAGGGCGCCGCCCCTGGCGCCGGTTGGCTCTGCCTGTGCAACGGGGAACGCGCCTTTAGGGGTGAGAGGCATCGCGGACCCGTCATCGGCCGGCGGCGGTCGCCGGCGCAGTGCGCTCGCGGCTGTCCCGACGAGGCCGCGCGGGAATGCCATCAGGACCACGAGCGTGACGATGCCCACGATCAGCAGTTCCACCAGCGGCAGCGAAAGGCCCCTGAGCCCCTCGCGCAGCCCCGACAGCGCCGCCGCGCCGACGAGCCCGCCCCAGGGC
>JAEYRQ010000286.1 GCA_023435545.1 Pseudomonadota bacterium
GCCCAGTACTTGTCGGTGATGCCGAGCCAGCCGCCGGTGGCGGTGAAGCGCTGCGGCCCGTCGTCGAGATCGTCGTAGTCGATCTCCTGCAGACCGTGCTGGCCGAGCACGCCGATCAGGCCCTCATGCAGGATGTAGAAGCCTTCGATCTGCGGCAGACCGTGACGTGACACGAGACCGTAGGGGAGCAGCGAGATCGCCGATTCGCCGGTATTGCGCACCGAATCGGTCACGGTGAACATGTAGTTCGCGTCGATCGCGATCTGCCGGGTGAACTCGAGACCCTGGTCGTTGGTCCAGGTCAGCGTCAGCGGCGTGTCGGGCGTCAGCCGCGCGCCCTCAGGGGCGTTCCAAACCGTCTGCGGCCCGGGAACATCGACACCCGCGGTCTCGGGCACCCAGCCGTACTCGACATAGTATGGGTCGGGGCTTCCGGACGGGGACAGCAGCACGATGTTCGGACTGGTTGGACTGACGGTGACCCGGTAGTCCTTCAACACCACGTCGTCGATGCGCCCGCCCCTCAGCGAGACCGAGCCGCGCACCAGCGGATTGTCGATGGCGACGCGTTCGCTCTGGGCAAGCGCGGCCTCGCGGCTGGCGACGGTCGTGGCGTCGGTTCCTGTGGCGGGAACGCTGACGGTGCCGGGAGTGGCGGTCGTCGGGCTGGAGGGGACCGTCGCACCGTCGGCACCGGGCCGCAGGGACTCTCCGGTCTCGACCTGCCCCGCCTGCTGCTGGCGCCCCTCCTCGATCGATTGCTGCCGCTCCATCTGTGGGATGGCATAGAAATACTGCCAGGCGATCAGGATCACCAGGGACAGTGCAATCGCCAGGATGTAGTTCCTGTTGTCACCCATTGGATCGGTCCAGGCTCGGTTTCGGGGGCGTCCGATGGATGCGTCGGATCGCGCCCTCGAGATCGCCGACGATCGTGGCGAAGGGCACCTCCAGCGCAGCACGGCGCCCGATCAGCACATAGTCGAAGCCGGAACGAGCGAGACTCTCGCCCCGCAGCCTCACCGCCTCGCGCAGCCTGCGCCGCACACGATTGCGCTCCACGGCATTGCCGACCTTGCGGCTCACCGTGAAGCCGAATCGGGCAACACCGTCGTCGCCGCGCCGGCGCGCCTGAACCACCAGCGACCGGGCGGGCGCCTTCAGGCCGTCGCGCGCGCCCAGGAAATCCGCCCGGCGCTTGATCCGGCCCGGCTTGGGGACGGATGGGCAGGACGGTCCCTGCCCCGGCTCGGCCGACATGGGCCCCGCCGGGTCCGGCGTCGTCAGGCCGACAGGCGCTTGCGGCCGCGCGCCCGGCGCCGGGCGATCACCTTGCGACCGCCGGTCGTCGCCATCCGCGCGCGGAAGCCGTGACGGCGCTTGCGCACGAGCTTCGAGGGTTGATAGGTCCGTTTCACGTCCGTACTCCGGAGTTTCGGCTGGTTCTGTCAGCATCTCGCCCGCGCAGAGCATTTTCCTGTCGGATGGAAAGGCCGGACGAATCCCGCTTCTCCCGGCGCTCGCGGGCGACGCCAAGTCGAGCGGGCTTATACGAGACAGGCCGCCGCCAAGTCAACGCGACTCGGCGTGTACGATGCCGATCACGCCAGGCCACGCGGCTTCACTTCACGGTGAGACGCGTGCGAGATGCTTTCATCACGGCTGCAACGGCGTGCATCTGAAACCGAGATAGGGTCGGATACGAACGACCATCGTTCCACAGCAGGCAGCCCCGGCAGCCCCGATGCAAATGCGCGAACACACGGACCGAGCCGGCGATGCCGAGGCCGCGACGGTGCCTGCCCGGCCCGGAGCGAGGCGTGGCGGTCGCATAGCCGGCGCGATGCGGCGCTGGCTGCCGCTTGCCGTTCTTCTCGCCATCGCTGCAGTCGCCGTTTGGCAGGGCTGGCACCGGCACCTCACGCTCGAGAGCCTCTTGGCCAACGAGAGCGTTCTGCGGGCGGCCGTCTCGGAGCACTACGCCAAGGCGCTGGCCGGCTATGCCTTCGTCTATGTCGGGGTGGTCGCGCTGTCGCTGCCTGGCGGGCTCGTGCTGACGCTCGCCGGCGGCTTCCTGTTCGGCTGGCTCGTCGGCGGTCTCGTCACGGTGTTTGCTGCAACGGCGGGCGCCACGGCGGTCTTTCTCGTCGCCCGCTCCTCGTTCGGCGAGGCAATCGCCGGGCGGGCCGGCCCCCGGCTGACCGCGCTGGCCAGCGGGTTTCGCCAGAACGCCTTGAGCTATCTGCTGTTCCTCAGGCTCGTTCCCGTCTTTCCGTTCTGGCTCGTCAACATCGCGCCCGCCGTCCTGGGCGTCCCGCTGTCGACCTACGTCCTGGCGACGTTCATCGGCATCGTGCCGGGAACATTTGCCTTCGCCTTCGCCGGTGTCGGTATCGACAGCGTGCTGGAGGCGCAGCGGGAGACCTACGAGGCCTGCGTCGCCACCGCGCGTGCCGGCGGCGGGACGCCTGCCGCCGCCTGCAGCCTGTCGTTCAAACCGGCCTCGCTGCTGACACCGAAGCTCGTGGCGGCGCTGATCGTGCTCGGCCTGCT
>JAEYRQ010000059.1 GCA_023435545.1 Pseudomonadota bacterium
CCGGGAGGCGCTAGCCTCGCCTCCCGGCAGCACCCCTTCCTACAGCAACCGAAAGACACAAGAGGGCAGGGACGCGCATGACACCGGGTATCCGACCGCTGGTCGCTGGCAACTGGAAGATGAACGGACTGAAGGCCTCGGTGCGCGAGCTCGGCCAGATGGTCGACGGCTACGATCCCGGGCTGAGTGGTCGCCTCGACCTCATGGTCTGCCCGCCGGCGACGCTGCTCGCGACCTTCGCCGTCGTCGCGCTCGGCTCGCGCATCGCCATCGGCGCGCAGGACTGCCACCCGATGGCCTCGGGCGCCCATACCGGCGACCTGTCGGCCGAGATGATCGCTGACACCGGCGCAACCGCCGTTATCGTCGGCCACTCGGAACGGCGGCAAGATCACGGCGAGACCGACGAGACCGTCCGCGCCAAGGCCGAGGCGGCGCGCCGGGCGGGGCTTCTCGCCATCGTCTGCGTCGGTGAGACCGAAGCGGAGCGCAAGGCCGGCACGACTCTAGACCGGATCGGCAGCCAGCTCGACGGTTCCATCCCCGACGGTGCCGGCGCCGCCGGCCTCGTCGTCGCCTATGAGCCGGTCTGGGCGATCGGCACCGGGCTGACGCCGACGCCGGCCGATGTCGCCGAGGTACACGCCTTCATCCGTGATCGCCTGTCGGCCCGTTTTCCGGGGGAGGGCAATCGGATGCGCCTTCTCTATGGCGGGTCGGTGAAGCCCGCGAATGCGGGGGAACTGATGGCCGTATCCCATGTCGACGGGGCCCTCGTCGGCGGCGCCAGCCTCAAGGCATCGGATTTCCTGGGGATCGCCGCGGCCTACAAGACGCTCGGAGTATGAAGCTCCGGCTGCTGGCGGCGACGCTTGTCGTCGCGCTCGGGGGCGACGTGGTAACCCATCCCGGCGGATATGCCGATGAAATTGCCGTCGACGTCACGGCGGGGCGCCTGCATGGCACGCTGCTGCTGCCCTCGGACAACGGCGAGCCAAGCCCTGTCGCCCTGATCCTGCCCGGTTCGGGACCGACCGACCGCGACGGCAACCAACCCGGGTTCCGCAACGACGTCTACCGTCTGCTCGCCGAAGGCCTCGCGGCACACGGAATCGCCAGCCTGCGTTTTGACAAGCGAGGCATCAGCGCAAGCTCGGCGGACGCGGTCGCGGAGTCGGAGCTCACGGTCGAGACCTATGTGCAGGACGTATTGGCGGGGATCGAAAGCTTGGCAGGCGACCCCCGATTCACCTCGACCTTCCTTGTCGGCCACAGCGAGGGGGCGCTGCTCGCCACTCTGGCCGCGGAACGCGCCTCGGTTTCCGGGCTCGTTCTGATTTCAGGGGCTGGCCGTCCTGCGGCCGATGCGATCCGCTGGCAGTTCGAGCGCATCGGCCTGCCGCCGGACCTGCGCGCACGTGCGGAGGCAGCGCTGGCGGAACTCGAGGCCGGCCGCTCCGTCACCGACCCGCCGGACGAACTCGCCACGCTTTTCAGGCCGAGCGTCCAGCCGTATCTGATTTCATGGTTCGCCATCGACCCCGCCGAGCGGCTCGCGCGGATCGACGCGCCCGTGCTTGTCGTGCACGGGACGACCGACCTTCAGGTGCCGGTCGAGGACGCCCGCCAGCTTTCATCGGCCCGCCCCGGCATCCGCCTTGTCGTCCTCGACGGCGTCAACCATATCCTGCGCGAAGCTCCCGAGGAGCGATCTGCTAACCTCGCGACGTACTCAAGGCCGGATCTGCCGTTGGCGAAGGGGGTGGTGGAAGCGATATCCGCCTTCATCCACGATAACGCAGACTGATTGTCGGGTGGGGTGGCAATGGGATAGCAGGCGGTGTATTAGTCCCGCCGAATTCCCCGAAATCCGGACATCGGACGCATGGAAACGGTCGTCATCGTCATCCATCTCATGGTGGTCATCGCGCTCGTCGCGGTCGTGCTGCTGCAGAAATCCGAGGGTGGTGCGCTCGGCATCGGCGGCGGGGGCGGCGGCGGCTTCATGACAGGCCGCGGATCGGCCAACGTGCTGACACGTACGACGACGATCCTGGCGGCCGCCTTCTTCGTCACCTCGATCACGCTGACGCTGCTGGCCCGCCAGACCGGCCCGCTGCCCTCGATCTTCGACAATGCGCCGGCCCGCAGTGGCGCGCCGACCGATACCGGCACGCAGCCGGCCGGCGGCAACGTGCTCGACCAGATCCGGGACCTGGAGCGGCAGCAGCAGCCGTCCAGCCCTCAGGCACCGCAGTCGGAATAGCCGTCCGCGGCCGGACGATCGTTCGCATAACGCGGGGGAGCGATTCGGACTCCCCGAATCGACAGGGACGGAGATATCTTCGAGGCCCATGGCGCGGTACGTTTTCATCACCGGCGGCGTGGTCTCCTCCCTCGGCAAGGGTCTGGCCTCCGCCGCGCTCGGCGCGGTCCTCCAGGCACGCGGCTATCGGGTCCGGCTGAAGAAGCTCGATCCCTATCTCAACGTCGATCCAGGGACGATGAGCCCCTACCAGCACGGCGAAGTGTTCGTCACCGATGACGGCGCCGAGACCGACCTCGACCTTGGCCACTACGAGCGCTTCACCGGCGTTCCCTGCAGCCAGGACAACAACATCACCACCGGACGCATCTATCAGGACATCATCGCCAAGGAGCGGCGGGGCGACTATCTCGGCGCCACCATCCAGGTGATCCCGCACGTCACCGACGCCATCAAGGACTTCGTCAAGCGCGGAAACGAGGACGCGGACTTCGTGCTGGTCGAGATCGGCGGCACGGTCGGCGACATCGAGGGACTGCCCTTCTTCGAGGCGATCCGCCAGCTCGGCCAGGAGCTGCCGCGCGGCCATGCCGTCTTCATCCACCTGACGCTCTTGCCGTACATCCCGAGCGCCGGCGAGATGAAGACCAAGCCGACCCAGCACTCCGTCAAGGAACTGCGCTCGATCGGCATTCAGCCCGACATCCTGCTGTGCCGCTGCGACCGGCCGATCCCGCCGGACGAACGGCGCAAGCTGGCGCTCTTCTGCAATGTGCGCGAGTCCGCCGTCATCGAGGCCCGCGACGTCGACACCATCTACGCGGTGCCGCTCGCCTATCACGATGAGGGGCTGGACGCGGAGGTACTTGCGGCCTTCGGCCTCGAGCCCGGTCCGGAGCCGGACCTGTCGCGCTGGCGCGAGATCGTCGAGCGGGTCCGCAATCCGGAAGGCGAGGTGACCATCGCGATCGTCGGCAAGTACACCGGCCTCAAGGACGCCTACAAATCGTTGATCGAGGCGCTGGTCCACGGCGGCATTGCCAACCGGGTCAAGGTCAACATCGACTGGATCGAATCGGAGGTGTTCGAGCGCGAGGATCCGGCCCCCTTCCTCGAACAGGTGAACGGCATTCTGGTGCCCGGCGGCTTCGGCGAGCGCGGATCGGAAGGCAAGATCGCCGCCGCCGGCTTCGCCCGCCAGCGCAACGTTCCCTATTTCGGCATCTGCTTCGGCATGCAGATGGCGGTCATCGAGGCAGCGCGCAGCCTGTGCGGCATCGAGGACGCGAGCTCGACCGAGTTCGGCCCGACGCCACAGCCCGTCGTCGGCCTGATGACCGAGTGGCTGAAGGGCAACATGCTGGAGAGGCGCGCCGCCCAGGGCGACCTCGGCGGAACCATGCGCCTCGGCGCCTACGACGCCGTGCTCGCCCCCGACAGCCACATCGCGGAGATCTACGGCTCGCGCGATATCGCCGAGCGCCACCGGCACCGCTACGAGGTCAACATCGACTACAAGGACCGCCTCGAGCAGCACGGCATGCGCTTCGCCGGCATGTCGCCGGACGGCATCCTGCCGGAGACAATCGAACTGGCCGACCACCCGTGGTTCGTCGGGGTGCAGTATCACCCCGAGCTGAAGTCGCGCCCCTTCGACCCACATCCGCTGTTCCGCTCGTTCATCGAGGCGGCGATGGTCCAGAGCCGGCTGGTGTAGGATCCGGGCATGCCCCGCGGCATCGACCACCTCGTCATCGCCGTCCACGGCTTCGAGCGTGCCCGCCAGGTTTACTCGCGGCTTGGCTTCACGCTGACGCCTGTCGCCCGCCATCCGTTCGGTACGCAGAACAGCCTGGTGCAGCTTCAGGGCTCGTTCCTGGAGCTGCTGTCCGTCGTCGAGCCCGGCGAATTCCCGGTGCCGGAGCCCGGCGGCTTCTCCTTCCCGCGATTCAATCACCGATTCCTGGAGCGCCACGAGGGGATCAGCATGCTGGTCCTCGACAGCGAGGACGCGGAGGCCGACGCGACAGAGTTTGCGCAGGCCGGCATCCAGTCCTACATCCCGTTCGAGTTCGGCCGCGACGCGAATCAGCCGGATGGCTCTGTGGCGCGGGTGGGGTTCCGCCTTGCATTCGCCAGCGATCCCTTCATCCCGGAGGCAGGGTTCTTCAGCTGCCAGCAACTCGCGCCTCAGTATTTCTGGAAACCCGATTACCAGCGCCACGCCAATACGGCGGTGGGGATCGTCGAGCTGGTCATGGTGTCGGCCGCGCCGTCCGACCATCACGCCTTCTTCGAGGCCTTCGCCGGGACGCGCGACGTCTATGCCACAAGCATGGGGCTCAGGGTGGAGACCGCACGCGGCACGATCCGCATCGACACACCGGATGCCGCGCAGGCGGTCTGGGGCAACGCGATCCCTGTCACCGACTACCGCACGCCGCGCTTCGCGGGCTTCGCGATCGGTGTCGCCGACCTCGCCGCCGCCAAGGATTGCCTTGACCGCGCCGGCATTGCGCACGACAAGCGCGGCGACCGCCTTGTGGTGCCCGCCGGCGAGGCGATGGGTGCCGCGATCGCCTTCCAGGCTGTGTAGAACCTGTGGACTGAACAGTGGGAACGGCGGGGACAAGGTCCTCGCGGTCAAGGAGCATCGAAGTGTCCGGCGTCAATCCGCGCGTCACGATCGGCCCCGTCGAGTTCGCCAATGACCTGCCCGTGGCCTTCATCGCCGGGCCGTGCCAGATGGAAAGCCGCCAGCACGCGCTGGAGACGGCGCAGGCCCTGAAGGAGATTGCGGAGAAGCTCGGGATCGGCCTCGTCTACAAGTCCTCGTTCGACAAGGCCAACCGCACCAGCGCGAAGGGCGCGCGAGGGATCGGCCTCGACCGCGCACTGCCGGTCTTCGCCGAAATCCGCGAGGCGACGGGCCTGCCGGTGCTGACCGACGTACACGAATCCTGGCAGTGCGCGCTGGTGGCGGAAGTCGTCGATGTGCTGCAGATCCCGGCCTTCCTGTGCCGCCAGACCGACCTGCTGGCCGCGGCTGCCGAAACGGGCAGGGTGGTGAACGTCAAAAAGGGGCAGTTCCTAGCCCCTTGGGACATGAAGAACGTCGTCGACAAGCTCGCCGGCTTCGGCAATCCGAACGTGCTCGTCACCGAGCGCGGCGCGAGCTTCGGCTACAACACGCTGGTCACCGACATGCGGGCGTTGCCGCAGCTTGCCGCGTTCGGTGCGCCGGTGATCTTCGATGCCACCCACTCGGTCCAGCAGCCAGGAGGGCAGGGGGCCTCCTCCGGCGGCCAGCGCGAATTCGTGCCGGTGCTGGCCCGGGCCGCGGTCGCAGTCGGTGTCGCCGGCGTCTTCGTCGAGACGCATCCCGACCCCGACAGTGCACCGTCCGATGGCCCGAACATGATTGCGATGAAAGATTTCGCAGCGCTTGTTGAGATGCTGCTCGAATTCGACCGGGTGGCGAAGTCGCGGCCGGTGGCGCTCGGTTAGCGAATACCGAGAGAGCTGCGTCATCCCGGACGGCCGAGAGGCCGATCCGGGATCGGGAGGGTATACCAGCGCGGATGAGGCATTCCGATCCCGGCTCTTCACTACGTTCCGGCCGGGTTGAGGGCGGAAGAGAGCGCCTGTCTGCCCGCCTTCAGCCCAGTTCCGCCCTAATCTCCGGAAGCGACTGCAGCAAGGCGATCACCCCGTCGACATCCAGCCGCACGGTGTTGTGCGAGGTGTAGTCGTCGAGCCGCGCGACATCGGGCCGGCCCTCGGAGAAGTAGGAGGCGTAGTCGAGCTCGCGGCTGTCCATCCTGAGGCGCCAGTAGTCCGAGGTCTCCTCGGCGCTGGCGAGTTCGTCGGCCGTCGCCAGCGTCTCGTAAAGCTTCTCGCCGTGGCGCACGCCGATGGTGCGGATCTCGCAGGTCGCGTCGAACAGCCGCCGCATCGCCTCCGCCAGCGTGCCGATGGTGCAGGCCGGTGCCTTCTTGATGAACACGTCGCCCGGCCCGGCGTGGTTCAGCGCATATTCCACCAGCGCAACCGAATCCGACAGCGGCAGCAGGAACCGCGTCATGTCGGCGTTCGTCACCGTGATCGGACCCCCGGCCCGGATCTGCTGCAGGAACAGCGGGATCACCGATCCGCGCGAATACATCACGTTGCCATAGCGGACGCAGGCGACCACCGTACCACCGCCGTTGCGCCGTCGCGAGGCGGCCTGTACCAGCTTCTCCATCAGCGCTTTCGACATGCCCATGGCGTTGATCGGCAGCACCGCCTTGTCGGTGGAGAGGCAGACGACGTTGGCAACGCCGTGCCGGATCGCGGACTCGATGACGTTCTGGCTGCCGTGCACGTTGGTGCGCACCGCCTCGAGCGGAAAAAACTCGCAGGACGGCACCTGCTTCAGCGCGGCTGCATGGAACACCATGTCGACGCCCGCCATCGCCATGTCGACGCTGCCCGGATCGCGCACGTCGCCGATGTGGAACACCAGCCGCGGCTCGCGCAGCCGGTTGCGCATGGTGTCCTGCTTCTCCTCGTCGCGCGACAGGATCCGGATCTCCGAAGCGCCGCGATCGAGCGCGTGGCGCACCATGACGCCGCCGAAGGACCCGGTGCCGCCGGTTATCAGAATGCTCTTGCCCTGCATGGACCCCGCCTCGCAACGATCGCTCATGTGCCACAGCCGCGGGCGGTGCGCAAATCTGGGCGACCAGCGGCTTGACTCCGCGCCGGCCACGCCGTCCTTTCGCCGCATGAAGAGGATCGCAATCACAGGGGCCGGCGGTCTCATCGGTTGGCACACCCATACCTGGCTGCGGGTCCAGCCCGGCATGGAGGTGGTCGCGGTCCCGCGCGAGTCCTGGCAGGACGCAGATTGGGTCGCTTCCGCGCTGGCCGGTGTCGACGCCGTGGTGCATCTGGCTGCGATGAACCGCGGCACGGACGCAGAGGTGGAGGAGACGAATGTCCGCCTCGCGTCGACGCTGGTCGAGGCGCTGAATCGGACGGGCCGGCGACCGCATGTTTTGCACGCCTCGTCGACGCAGATCGATCGCGACACGGCCTATGGCCGTTCAAAGCGCGAGGCTTCCGAGGTGCTCGCGCGGTGGGCATCGCGAGTCGGGGCGGAATACTCCGACATGATCCTTCCCAATGTATTCGGCGAAGGCGGCCGGCCGTTCCACAATTCGGTGGTGTCGACATTCTGCCGCCAGCTCGCGGATGGCGAACCGCGCCGCATCGATGTCGACGCGGAGATCAGCTTCCTGCATGCACACCGTGTCGCGCGCGGGATCGGCGACCTGATCGCCGGTGGCAAGGCCGGCCCCTGGCGTCCGGAGGGGCGGCGCCTGACGGTCTCGGCCCTGCTCGAACGCCTCGAGCATTTCGATGCGGCCTATCGCGAGTGCCACTTCATCCCGGACCTGCGCGATCCCTTCGATCTGGACCTTTTCAATACCTATCGAAGCTACCTGTTCCCCCGGCACTATCCCGTCGCCTTCAGGCGCCACACCGATCAGCGTGGCACGCTAGTCGAGGCGATCCGCGAGGGCAGCGGCGGCCAGATCCACTACTCGAACACGCATCCCGGCTTCGTGCGTGGCGAACACTATCACTTCCGCAAGGTGGAGCGGTTCATCGTCCTTTCGGGCGAGGCGGAAGTCGCGGTGCGCCGGGTCTGCGGCAGCGAGATCCACCGGTTCAGGCTGTCCGGCGACGACCCCGCCTTCGTCGACATGCCGACGCTGCACGTCCACAACCTCAGCAATGTCGGCACCGGCGAGCTCGTCGCGATGTTCTGGACAAACGATCTCTACGATCCCGCCGCGCCCGACACCTATGCCGAGCCGGTTGAACCGGCGGATATCGCCCCCGCTTCGATGGCGGCCGCCCGATGAAGGTGATGACCATCCTGGGCACCCGTCCCGAGATCATCCGCCTCTCGCGGGTGATCCCGGCGCTGGATGAGGCGTGCGAGCATGTCCTCGTGCACACGGGGCAGAGCCATGACCGCGAACTCTCGGGCGTGTTCTTCGATGAACTCGGCCTGCGTGCTCCCGACCACAATCTCGAGGTCGCGGCCGACACGCTCGGCGGACAGCTCGGTAACATCCTGGCTGGCGCCGAGCGGGTGCTGAACGCGGAGAGGCCGGACGCGCTACTTGTCCTCGGCGACACCAACAGCGCGCTGTCGGCGATCATGGCCAAGCGGCTCAAGGTGCCGATCTACCACATGGAGGCCGGCAACCGCTGTTTCGACTGGAACGTGCCGGAAGAGACCAACCGGCGGATGATCGACCACATCGCCGACGTCAATCTCGTCTATACGGAGCATGCCCGGCGCAATCTCCTGGCGGAGGGACTGCCTGCCCGTCGCATTTCGCTGACCGGGTCGCCGATGCGCGAGGTGCTGGCCCACTACACCGACCGAATCGCCGCGTCAGGGGTACTGACTCAGCTCGGGCTGGAGCCGGGACGCTACCTCGTCGCCAGCGTCCACCGCGAGGAAACCGTCGACAATCGGGACAATCTCGCAGCGATCGGCCGTACGCTGACGTCTCTGGCCGCACGCTTCGGGTATCCGGTGCTGGTCTCGACACATCCCCGCACGCGGCGCCGGATCGAAGCCGCGGGCGATCTCGGGTTCGGCGAAGCGGTCAGCTTCCATCCGCCCTTCGGCCTGTTCGACTACGTCCACCTGCAGCAGCACGCCTTCTGCACGGTTTCGGATTCCGGCACGCTCTCGGAAGAAGCGGCGATCCTTGGTTTTCCGGCAGTCTCGGTGCGCAATGCGAGCGAGCGGCCGGAAGGCCTTGAGGCCGCCGCGGTCGTCCTCGCAGGGATTGAGACCGACGCTGTTTGCGATGCGGTCGCGTGGCAGGCGGACCGCTACCGGGCCGGACGTCGCCCCCGATGTCCGGACGACTACCTGATCGAGGACACTTCCGCCCGCGTCGCCGGTCTGATCCTCGGAACTGCCAGGCTGATGCATCGCTGGGTCGGCATCGACCCGCGCGGC
>JAEYRQ010000356.1 GCA_023435545.1 Pseudomonadota bacterium
CGAGCCCGACGCGGTCACAGAAGACTTGGCGGCATCTGGCGAGCGCGTCTGGCGGCTCGGGCAGCTCATCTATGGACGCGACGGTGAAGCCGTGCGCTATTCGGGTGTCCTCAGGCCGTGAGCCAGCGCGTTCCCGTTGCGGTGATGATCTCGGGGCGCGGTAGCAACATGGCCGCGCTGATCGAGGCCTGCCGCGATCCCGCATATCCGGCCGAAATCGTGCTGGTGGTCTCCAACAAGGAGAACGCCGGGGGGCTGGAGACCGCGGCGGCGGCGGGCATCGAGACCGCCTTCATCGACTATCGCGGCACCGGCAGCCGGGGCGCTTTCGAGGACGCGGCAAGCGAGACGATCGAGCGGGCCGGCGCTCGCTATGTGTGCCTCGCGGGATTCATGCGGCTGCTGACGCCGGGCTTCGTCGACCGCTGGCGCGACCGGCTGATCAACATCCACCCTTCGCTGCTGCCGGCCTTCCCCGGCCTCCACACCCACGAGAGGGCGCTGGAGGCCGGCGTCAGGATCGCCGGGTGCACGGTGCATTTCGTCCGCGCCGAGATGGACCACGGACCGATCATCGCGCAGGCGGCCGTCCCGGTGCTCGGCCGCGACACGCCGCAGACGCTGGGCGCCAGGATACTGGCGGCGGAACACAGGCTCTATCCGCTGGCCCTGGGTCTCGTGGCCTCCGGACGCGCCCGGGTTCTCGCAGAGCGGGTCCTCATCGACGACGACGTCTGTGAAGAAATGGTGCTGGCGGTACCGCCCTTCGGCGGGGAACTGGCCGATGCGGGGCGCGCCGGATAGGCGTCAGACGGTCCGCCGGCCTTGCCCCGACCTACTTGCACCCCTCGACAGCCGCGTCCCAGCGCGACTTGATCGCCGCTACCGGCTTGCGCCACTGGACGACGCGACGCATCTCGTCCTCGTTCATCTGCGGCATGATCTTGGAAACCGTGCAGCGGCAGCCGGCGGTGATGTTGGCGTGCTGGCTGGCCATGCGGCTGCCCTCGATGACGCAATAGTCGATCAGCGCCAGCCGGGCATCCTCCGGCAGCGGTAGCTGCGGCGCGGGCTGGGCGGACGCCGCCGCTGCGCCAAACATCCAGACCGACAGGCAGGCAGCCGCGCCAAGCGGCCAGGAACGCAACGAACACAGACCCGAACCGAATCGCGACATCCGGCAAGACCCTCTGCTGACTGGGAGGAAATCGAGGCGGCAGAATATCAAATCGCCCGCCGCAGCCAAACACGATTGTCGTGGAAGGCGGCGCCGCCATAGGGCGCGACCGGATCGGCACCGGTCAGCGTATTTATGCCCTTCCCGTCCTCGAAGGCATCGTTCGGCCAGATGCCCTCCGAGATGAGTACGCCACGCCGCACGCCTTTGTAGATCCGGGCATGAAGAACGACCTCGCCGCGCGCGTTGCCGAGCCTGACACGATCTCCGTCGGCGATGCCCAGCGTGGCAGCGTCCCCAGGATGCACCATGACCTCCGGCCGCCCCTCGCGCTTGCGCGAACCCGGCGTCTCGTTGAACGTCGAGTTGAGGAAGCCGCGCGCCGGCGAGGTCGCCAGCCGGAACGGGTGCTCGCCGGTCGCCTCCTCGATCACCGGCCAGTGGTCGGGAAGCGCAGGGAGCGTGGCCCACGGCCCCATCGGCCCGTCATTGTTGGCGGCGACGTTCGTCCAGTCCGGCTTGAACCGGAACTTCCCGTCCGGGTAGCCAAAGCCCTTCAGATAGTGGGCGGTCTCGAAGTCTGGCTGCAGGTCCGACCAGCGATCGGCCTCCAGTTCGTCGACCGTGCCGTAGCCGGAGGCCCTGAGCATCCAGTCGACATGCTCGCGGGCCGACATGCCGAAGCCCGGATGCTCGATGCCGAGACGCCGGGCCAGTTCGACGTGGACGAAGTGGTTCTCGCGCGCCTCGCCAGGCGCCTCGACGAGCTTCGGCCCGTAGATCAGGTACTGGTGCCCCCCGCCCTTGTAGATGTCGTCGTGCTCCAGGAACATGGTCGCCGGCAGCACGATATCCGCCATGCGGGCGGTCTCGGTCATGAACTGCTCGTGCACGCAGACGAACAAATCGTCGCGGGCGAAGCCGGCCTTCACCTTCTCCTGCTCGGGCGCCACCGATACAGGGTTGGTGTTCTGAATCAGCATCGCGGTGACGGGTCCGCCGCCGCGCAGAGCGTCCGGATCGCCGGTCAGCACCTGGCCGATGCGCGACTGGTCGAGCAGGCGCACCGAGGGGTCGCGCAGGTCGTGCCCCTCGATCATCGATTTATCGAGGCGGTAGATCGCGCCGTTGTTGTGGAAGGCACCGCCGCCCTCGTATTGCCAGGCGCCGGTGACGGTGGCGATGCAGGCGGCGGCGTGCATGTTCGCCGCGCCGTTGCGGCTGCGGGTGAAGCCGTAGCCGAGCCGGAAGAAGGTCCTTGGGTTCTGCCCGACGAGCGCCGCGAAGGCCTCGATCTCCGCGACAGGCAGGCCGGTGATCGCGGAGGCCCATTCGGGCGTCCTCGTCTTCAGGTGTTGCTCGAGCTCTTCCGGGCAATCCGCGTATTTCGCGAGATATTCCCGATCCGCATATCCATCGCGGAACAGCACGTGCATCACCGCGCAGGCGAGCGCGCCGTCGGTGCCCGGCTTCAGCAGCAGGGCCATGTCGGCCTGCCGCATGGTCTCGGTCATGTAGACGTCGACGGCGACGATCTTCGCGCCGCGCGTCTTCCGCGCCCTCGTCGCATGGGTCATCACGTTGACCTGGGTGGCGACCGCATTGGTGCCCCAGATGACCACGACATCGGCGAGCCCCATCTCGCGCGGATCGGGGCCGGCGAGCCGTCCGGTCCCCGCGATATAGCCGGTCCAGGCCATATTGGTGCAGATCGTGTCGAACTGGCCGGAATAGCGGCGCCCGTGGCGCAGGCGGTGGATGCCGTCGCGCTGCACCAGCCCCATGGTGCCGGCGTAGTAGTATGGCCAGACCGTCTCCGGGCCGTGGGCAGCCTCAGCCTTGACGAAGGCCTCGGCAACGACGTCGAGCGCCTCGTCCCAGGAGACCGGCACGAAGTCGCCGGACCCCTTCGGGCCGGTGCGGCGCAGAGGCGTCAGCAGCCTGTCGGGATGGTGGATGCGCTCGGCGTAGCGGGCGACCTTCTCGCAGATCACCCCGGCGGTGTAGGCGTTGTCCTTCGCCCCGCGCACGCGTCCGATGGTGCGGGCGTCGAGGAGATCTACCTCGAGCGCGCAGGTGGACGGGCAATCATGCGGACAGGCGGAATAGCCGATCCGGGGGGCGAGCGGCCTGTTCATCTCACGTCCCCTCCTCGAAGGACGTGCGGCGACCGTATGTCGCGCCACCGAAAATGAAAAGACCGGCGCATGCGCCGGTCTGTCTTGGTTGGACGAAAATCTCCCCCGTCATCCTGGACGGCCGGGCCGATCCGGGATCGGGAGCGCACAACGGAGCCGTCGTCGCGTCCCGATGCCGGCTCTGCGCTTCGCGCCGGCCGGAATGACGCCCTCCGGGTACCGTCGGGAACGCGCTCAGCCGACCAGCTCTTCCGGCTTGAACACCTGCGCGATCTCGGCGGCGGCATTCTCGGCGCTGTCGGAGCCGTGGACGGAGTTGCGCTCGATGTTCTCGGCGAACTCCTTGCGGATGGTGCCGGGCTCGGCATTCGCCGGGTTGGTCGCGCCCATCACCTCGCGGTTCTTCGCGACCGCCCCCTCGCCTTCCAGCACCTGCACGACGATCGGGCCGGAGGTCATGAAGGCGACCAGATCGTTGAAGAACGGACGCTCCCTGTGGACGGCGTAGAAGGCCTCGGCGTCGGCCTTCGACCAGCGCACGCGCTTCTGGGCGACGACGCGCAGGCCGGCGTCCTCGAGCTTGGCGATGATCTTGCCGGTGAGGTTCCGCGCGGTGGCGTCGGGCTTGATGATGGACAGGGTGCGTTCGATCGCCATGGCGGCTCGACCTCTCTTCTGATGCTTGCGGGATTGCCGCCCTCGGCGGTTCGCCGGGCTTATAGCCCGCACCAGCGGGACCGGGCAAGCCGGCCCCGCCGATGCAGCCGCAAGCCTACGTCAGTCGCTCGAAAGCACCCTCGCCCGGAACAGCCAGCCCGCCACCGCGCCGCCGATGGTCGGCACGATCAGGAACATCCAGAGCTGGGCGATCGCCTGGCCTCCGACCAGCACGGCCGGGCCGAAACTGCGGGCGGGATTCACCGAGACGCCGGTGACCTGGATGAACGTGATGTGGATCACGACGAGCGAGAGGCCGATGACCAGTCCGGCCAGCGCGCCGGCACCGCCATTCGTCTGCGTGGCGCCGAGAATGACAGCGACGAACAGGAAGGTCGCGACGAACTCGGTGAGCATCGCCGCGGCGAGGCCGTAGCCGCCGAGATAGTCCGCGCCCCAGCCATTTTGCCCGAGCCCGCCCTCGTAGCCGCCGATCTTGCCTGACAGGATGACCAGCAGCACCAGCGCGCCGAGGAAGGCGCCAATGAACTGGGCGATGATGTAGCC
>JAEYRQ010000525.1 GCA_023435545.1 Pseudomonadota bacterium
CGGTGCAGCAGGGCGGCGAAATGCCTGTCGGTCGGCGTCAGGCCGGCGCGGGCGTCGATCAGGAACAGGGCGACGTCGGCCTCGGCGATCGCGGTCTCCGTTTGCGCCCGCATGCGGCCCTCGAGGCTTTCGGGATCGGCCTCCTCGAGCCCCGCCGTATCGACGACGACAAGCGCCAGATCGCCGAGCCGGGCTTCGCCCTCGCGGCGGTCGCGCGTCACCCCCGGCCGGTCGTCGACGAGCGCGATGCGGCGCCCGACCAGCCGGTTGAACAGCGTCGACTTGCCGACGTTCGGGCGCCCGACGATCGCCACCCGCAGCGGCCGCTGGGCCTCGCCCATGCCCATCTAGTTGAAGGCCGTCAGCTTGCCGTTGTTGTCGAGCACGAGAATGCGCCCGCCGGCGGCGATCGGGCCGATATAGACCGGGCTGCCGATCGTCTGCGTCGACAGTACGGCTCCGTTCTCCGGGTTGAGCGTGATCATCCGCCCGTCGGAAGTGGCGACCCAGAGACGCCCGCCGGCCAGCAGCGGGCCGGCGAGATTGACCGCCAGCTTGTCCTTCGGGTTGGCCTTCTCCGACAGATCGGTCATCCAGCGCACCTGGCCGGACTTGCGGTCCAGCGCCACCACCTGCGCACCGATGGTCGCGACGAAGATGGTGTTTCCGGCCACCGCCGGCGTGTGGGCACTGGAGACGTTCTGCGCCCAGATGCGGTCTCCGTTGCGGGAGCTGACACCGATCATGCGGCCGGACACCGACACCGCATAGACGTCGCCCTCGTAGACGACGGGCGAGGCGGCGACATCGCTGATGCCGGAGACCGCGGTGAAGCGGTTGGCGCCGGTGAGCGCGTCGATCCAGCGCGGCTCGCCGGACTTTGCGTCGAAAGCCAGGATCTCGCCCGAGGAATAGGGCACGACGACGATGCCGCCGGAGATCGCGGGGCTGGCATTGCCGATGACGCCGGCCGCCTGACCGATGCCGATCTGCGTCCATAGCACCGAGCCGTCGGCGATGCTCACCGCATGGACGACGTTGTCGGCGCTGACCACATAGGCGATGCCGTCGGCGATCGTCGGCGCGCTGCGCGCCGGCGCGCCGAGTTCGGTGGTCCACAGCACGCCGCCGTCACTGGCGCCGATCCCGGAGATCGTGCCGTAACCGGTGGCCGCGACGACGATGCCGCCTTCCGCAGCGATGCCGCCATTGTAGACGAGGCTTTTTTCCTTCTCCGGCTTCAGCGCCGCCGACCAGCCGCGGCCGCCGCCCTCCAGCGAATAGGCCGAGACACGCGCATGCTGGTCCATGACGATGACCAGGCCACGATAGACGATCGGCTTCGCCGTCAGGCGGCCGCGGCGATCGACGCTGGCAACCGACACCGACCATGTCGACCCGCCGGATCCGACCGCGACATTGCCCGGCGAGTTCGAAGCGTTGCCGCCTGGCTGCGACCAGTCACCGAGGTCACGCGGCGCCGGCAGGCTGACGGGCGTGGCCGATGCCCCCTCCCCGACGCTCAGCCCGTCCGTTGTCTCGATGGCCGCACGGCGCTCGCCCGGGATGCGCTTTTCCTTCTCGGCGAAGGGATTGAAGCTGACGAGGTTGATGTCCTCGAGCGAGGACATGTCGCTGCACCCGGTGATGAGGACGGTCGCGGCCAGAAGTGCCGCGACGCCGAGCCGGTTCCGCGAAGTCACGCATCGCGTCATTGCGTGTCCGCCTCCTCGGAAGCCACGGGTTCAGCGACGGGCGCATCGGACGCAGGTGCCTCCGACGCCGGGGCTGCGGCGGGCGGTCCGTCTGCGGCGATCAGCGCGACCATGAGCTGGGCGCGCTGGCGCATGTCCTGCGGCGTGGCGCTGTCGGCCATCAGTTCCTCGAACCTGGCATTGGCCGTCGAAAGGTCGCCGGCCTGGTAGGCAGCAAGACCGAGTATCTCCCGGGCCGAATGCCGCCACGGGTTGCCCTCGACCGCCATGGAGCCGACCCGCTGATTGACGCCGGCGAGGTCCCCCTCGCCGAGCAGCAGGTAGGCCGCCCGAACCCGCGCCACGTCGCGCAGTCGGCCCTCGACGCTTCCGTCATTCGACACCGCGTCGAATGCGGCAACCGCCTCGGTCACGTTCCCGGCATCGGCAAGCGTTGCGGCCGATCTCAGCCGCGCCAGCACCGAGAAGCCGGTATTGTCGCGCGCGATCTCCGTGAAGGCCGCATCGGCCTCGGCGTACTGGCCGTCGCGGGCGAATTGCATCGCCTCGTAATATTGCTGGCCGCCCTGTGCCGCCTGGCGCGCCTCGTACCACTGCCAGCCGCGCCAACCCGCCGTGACGGCGACGATCAGCAGGGCGACGGCGATCACATATGCGCCGTAGCGATTCCAGAGCGCCTTCGCCTGCTCGCGGCGAATGTCCTCTTCGACTTCGCGAAAAATATCCGACATGCAGTCAAGCCCGCGCCTTCACTCGTTACGCCATGGATCGGCGGGCCCCCTTCGGGCCGACGATATCAAGCCCCGCGCCGCGCGCCAACGCACGATGCCGGTCCGACTGTCCGCGCCGTGCTTAAGGGTTCATTTGGCCGATATCAAGGCTGGCCGACGGCGCCCTGCCGGTTCAGGCCCACCAGACCTGCGGCGAAAAGCGCCCCGCTGCGTCCTCGATCACCTGGCCCGCGCGGAACAGGGTCGCCTCGTCGAACGGGCGGCCGATGAGCTGCAGCCCCAGCGGCAGCCCCTCCGCCGACAGGCCGGCGGGGACGGCGATACCCGGCAGGCCCGCCATGTTGACGGTGACCGTGAACACGTCGTTGAGGTACATCTCGATCGGCGAGGCGGTGGCCATCGAGGCGACCCCGAATGCCGCCGACGGGGTGGCCGGCGTCAGGATCGCGTCGACGCCGTCGGCGAATACGGTCTCGAAGTCGCGCTTGATCAGGGTGCGCACTTTCTGCGCCCGGAGGTAGTAGGCGTCGTAGTAGCCCGCCGACAGCACATAGGTGCCAATCATGATGCGGCGCTTCACCTCGGCGCCGAACCCGGCCGCGCGCGACCTCTCGTACATGTCGACGATGTCGGAGCCCTCGACCCTGAGGCCGTAGCGCACGCCGTCGTAGCGGGCGAGGTTGGAGGAGGCCTCCGCCGGCGCGACGATGTAGTAGGCCGGCAGCGCGTATTTCGTATGCGGCAGCGAGATGTCGACGAGCTCGGCGCCGGCCGCCTTCAGCCACTCGGCGCCCTTCGTCCACTGCGCCTCGATCTCGGCCGGCATGCCCTCGATCCGGTATTCGCGGGGAATGCCGATGCGCATGCCCCTGATCGAGCCGCCGACGGCCGCCTCGTAGTCCGGCACCTCGATGTCGACGGAGGTGGTGTCCTTCGGATCGACCGAGGCCATCGACTTGAGCAGGATCGCCGCGTCGCGCACGGTGCGGGCGATCGGGCCGGCCTGGTCGAGCGAGGAGGCGAA
>JAEYRQ010000122.1 GCA_023435545.1 Pseudomonadota bacterium
CGTCGGCGCGCGATTCGGCCGCCGCGACGTTCATTCGGGCATAGCGCGCCTCCAGCATCGCACCGATATTGTCGGCGACGCCCGACATCCGGTTGCTGCCGACCGCCTCGCAGCGCGCCTGCTCGACCGCCTCGAACAAGGCCCGCGCGTTGCGTCCCTGCGGCAGCAGGCGGCGGTGGACGGACTGGTCGTGGCAGGTGAGCCTCAGCGCCAGCGAGTCGGCCTGACCGCGGGCGATCGCCGCATCCTCGGGCGAGAGCTTGCGCGGCGGCTCTGGCAGGCGGATCGACTTGCCCGAGGCACCGGCCCGATCGGCCGAGTAGGTGACCTCGACATCGGCCTTGCCGGCGATGGCGCGCGCGGTTGCCGCGACCGCGCGCTTGAACGGCTCGGTGGGGGCCGAGCGGGGCGGAGTTCCGGGCTTGCGGTTGGTCATGTCGCCTCGCCGCGTGCCTGTCCCGTCAGTTCAGCGCGATGTTCACCGTGGATTCGGGCAGCTCCCTGCCGAAGCAGCGCTGGTAGAATTCCGCCACGATGCCGCGCTCCACCTCGTCGCACTTGTTGAGGAAGGTGAGCCGGAAGGCCAAGCCAATGTCGCCGAAGATGTTGGCGTTCTCCGCCCAGGTCAGCACCGTGCGCGGGCTCATCACCGTCGACAGGTCGCCGTTCATGAAGGCGTTGCGGGTGAGATCGGCGACGCGGACCATCCGCGACACGATCTCGCGGCCGGCGTCGCTCTGGTAATGCTTAGACTTGGCGAGCACGATGTTCACCTCGTCGTCGTGCGGCAGGTAGTTCAGCGTCACCACGATCGACCAGCGGTCCATCTGGCCCTGGTTGATCTGCTGGGTGCCGTGGTAGAGGCCGGAGGTGTCGCCGAGACCGATGGTGTTGGTGGTCGCGAACAGGCGGAACGCGGGGTGCGGCCGGATGACGCGCTTCTGATCGAGCAGCGTCAGCTTGCCCGACACCTCGAGCACGCGCTGGATGACGAACATCACGTCCGGGCGGCCGGCGTCATATTCGTCGAAGACGAGCGCGGTGTTGGTCTGCAGCGCCCACGGCAGGATGCCGTCCCGGAATTCGGTAACCTGCAGCCCGTCCTTGATCACGATCGCGTCCTTGCCGACGAGATCGATGCGCGAGATGTGGCTGTCGAGGTTGACGCGGACGCACGGCCAGTTCAGCCGCGCGGCGACCTGCTCGATGTGCGTCGATTTGCCGGTGCCGTGATAGCCCTGGATCATGACGCGCCGGTTGTGGGCGAAGCCGGCGAGGTTCGCGAGCGTGGTTTCGCGGTTGAACTGGTAGTCGGGATCGACGTCCGGCACATGCTCGTCGGGCTCGGCATAGGCCGGCACTTCGAGATCGGAGTCGATGCCGAAGACCTGCCGGACCGACACCTTCATGTCGGGAAGGCCCTGGGGCTCAGCAATTCCGGTCGTCATACTGCCTCCAGATTGCGGACGGCATCCAGCCCTCCGTCGATCAGGTTGGGGTCTGTCGTGAAGCGGTGAGACAATATCAGCAATCGCGGTAGAAGCCAGAGGCCTTGAGGGTTCCGTAGGCCTCGATGATCGCCCTGAGGCGATCCTCTTTCGACCGGTCGCCGCCATTCGCGTCGGGATGGTGACGCTTCACGAGTTCCTTGTATCGAAGCTTTATTTCGGGTCCCGTCGCCGTTTCGTCCAGTCCCAGCTCGTCCAGCGAGCGGCGCTCCGCGTTGCCGATGCGCCGCTGCGACCGGCGCGCCGCCTCCTCGGGATCGGGCTCGTACTGCCGCGCCTCAGTGAAGAAGTCGAACGGATCGCGGAAGGTTCCCACGCCGAAGTGCGAACCGTTGCGCGGGCCGGAGCCGGCCGGCGCATGGGAGTTCGCGCCCATCGACCAGGTCGGCCGATGGCCTGTCGCCCGGGACTCCAGCCAGGCTGTCACGTCGGCCTCCGACATGCCGGAGAACCAGTTGTAGGACTTGTTGTAGTCGCGGACGTGATCGAGGCAGAAATTGTAGTACTGGCCCTCCTGCATCCGCCCCTTCGGCGCGCGGTAGAGGCCGGGCCGCCGGCAGCCCTTCGCATCGCATGCAGGCACGCGCTCAGCCGCGACGCGCTCGGCGTCCGGGCGCACCCTGATGCGGTCGAACCATTTTGAATCCAGCTTCATCACGCCCGATTATGGTTTTGCAGGTGAATCGAGACAAGCGACCCGACGCGGTCCTTCGCGCATGGCAGGGCTGCCGTTGACAGCGATGCAAACGCGCGGCACCAACGCCACATGAGAATACGCGACCGGATTGCCGAAAAGTTGACGACCGCCTTCGCGCCGCAGGCGCTGGAGGTGATCGACGAGTCGGACCGCCATCACGGACATGCCGGCTGGCGCGAGGGCGGCGAGACCCATTTCAGGGTCAAGATCGTGTCCGGCGCCTTTGCCGGCAAGAGCCGGCTCGAACGCCACCGCATGATCAACACCGTTCTCGCCGACGAACTGGCCGATCGGGTGCACGCGCTGGCGATCGCGGCGGACGCGCCCGAGGCGGGCTGAGCACGTCCGGTGCGTATGGTGACGATCGCGCCTATTCCAGCAGTTTTCCAGCCGATTTGATCTCCGCCGGCTTCGCCTCGGCTGGCTCGGTCGGCTTGTTCTGCTTCGCCTCAACCTTCCCGGGCGCCTCCACCTTCCCGGGTTTGCCTGGTCTCGCAGCCGTCGCTGGCTTCGAAAGGGGTGTGATCCGGAGCGAGACGATGCGGTTGCGCATCTTGCGCATCACCTGGAAGCGGAAGCCGTGGAAGGTGAAGGCCTGGCCGGGCTCCGGAATCTGCCGTGCCTCGTGGATGACGAGGCCGGCAATCGTCGTCGCCTCGTCGTCCGGCAGGCTCCAGTCCATGTAGCGGTTGAGATCACGGATCGGGACCGAGCCGTCGACGATGATCGAACCGTCGGCCTGCGGCCTGACGCCCTGCACCACGATGTCGTGCTCGTCGGAGATGTCGCCGACGATCTCCTCGAGGATGTCCTCGAGCGTCACCAAACCCATAACCTCGCCGTACTCGTCGACGACCAGGGCGAAATGCGCCTTGCGCTTCAGGAAGGCGTTGAGCTGGTCCGGAAGCGACGTCGTGTCGGGAACGAACCAGGGCGCGGACATGATGCCGGCGATGTCGATCGCGCTGGCATCGCCCTTGGCCGCCGCCAGCGCCCGCAGCATGTCCCTGGCGTGCAGCACGCCGATGATGTTGTCGGGCTCCTCCTGCCAGAGCGGCAGGCGGGTGTTGGGGCTGGCCAGAACCTCCTGGACGATCTTCTCGGGCGGATCGTCGGCATTGATGGTCCGCATCTCGGTGCGGTGGACCATCACGTCGGAGACCTCGAGGTCGCGCAGGTCGAGGATGCCCCCGAGCATGTAGCGGTCCTCCTTCACCACGGCGCCCTCGCTGTGGTGAAGGTCGATTGCGCCGCGCAACTCCTCGTGGGCGGACAGCAGCGACTGGCCGGCATCGATCTTGGCGCCGAAGGCCTTCATCACATTGCGCACGATCAGGTCGATTGCCTTGGCGACAGGACTGAAGACCCAGACGACGATCCGGACCGGAGACGAGACGGCGAGCGCGACGCGATCCGGATGCAGGATCGCGTAGGTCTTCGGCATTACTTCCGCGAAGACCACGACCAGCGCGGTCATGACGAAGGTGGCGTAGACGACGCCGGCATCACCGAACAGAGAGATGAACAGGCTGGTCGCCATCGCCGAGGCGAGGATGTTGACGAGGTTGTTGCCGAGCAACAGCGCGCCGATCAGCCGCTCGCGCGCCTCCAGCAGGATATTGACGGCGCGCGCCCGCGGATCCGTCTTCTCGAGTTGGTGCATCCGCGCGCGCGAGGCTGCGGTCAGCGCCGTCTCCGAGCCCGAGAAAAAGGCCGAGGCGATGATCAGCGCAATGATCGCGCCGATGGTTATGCCGAGTGTGAGCGTCATGTCTCCGTCAGGCGCCGGGCAAGGAAGTCGCGAACAAGCTCGGCCGGGACGTCCCGGCGGACGAAGGTCCGGCCGATCCCGCGCGCGAGCACGAAGGTCAGCGAACCCCGCTCGACCTTCTTGTCCTGGCCGATCAGCGCGAGAAGCCTGTCGGCGCCCGGCAGGCCCCCCTCGATATGGTAGGGCCGGGTCGGAAGTCCAACCGCCGAGAGGTGGCGCACGACCCGGTCCTCCTCGGAGGCATCGCACAGACCCAGTTCGGCGGAGAAGCCGAACGCCAGCACCATGCCGATCGCCACCGCTTCTCCGTGCACCAGGCGCTGGGAGAAGCCGGTGGCCGCCTCCAGCGCGTGGCCGAATGTGTGGCCGAGATTGAGCAGGGCCCGCTCCCCCGTCTCGCGTTCGTCGGCGGCGACGACGCGGGCCTTGGCGCGGCAACTCGTGGCGATCGCCCGGATCCGGGCCGGCCCGCCGGCGAATATCTCGCGCCAGCTGCCCTCGAGCCAGGAGAAGAACGCGGCGTCGTCGATGAGGCCATACTTGGCGATCTCGGCATAGCCGGCGCGAAATTCGCGCGGGCTCAACGTGTCCAGCAGCGAGGTGTCCGCGATCACCAGCGCCGGCTGGTGGAAGGCGCCGATCAGGTTCTTGCCGTGGCGGGTGTCGATGCCGGTCTTGCCGCCGACCGAGGAATCGACCTGGGCGAGCAGGCTGGTCGGCACCTGCACGAAGCGCACGCCGCGCCGGAGGATCGCCGCGGCGAATCCGGCCAGATCCCCCACCACGCCGCCCCCCAGCGCGACGACCAGATCGCCGCGCTCGACGCGCGCATCAAGCAGCGCGCCGGTCACGCGCTCCAGTTCCGCGAAGCACTTGGAGGATTCGCCCGGCGGCACCGTCACGGTGGCGAGCGTCGCAATATCGCCGAGCCCGGCGGCGAGGGCCTCGGCGTGCAGGTTTGCGACCGTGCTGTCGGCGACGACAGCCACGCGGGAGCCGGGCGCCAGCGCGGCGATGCGGCCCCCGATCGCCGCCAGAGAGCCCGGCCCGATCACTATGTCGTAGGAGCGATCGCCCAGATCGACGCGGACAGTCTCGCCCGATGTCTGGAGTACCTCGTTCATTGTGCGGAATCCGCCTCCGGGTTGGGGCCAGACAGCCTGGCGGTCAGCGCCTCGATGATCTCGGCGACGACCTCGTCGTGCGGGACGTCGCGGCTGCGCACGATGATGTCGGCGAGCGCATAGACCGGGTCACGCTCGAGGCTGAGGCGGCGCAGCTTGGCCGCCACGTCGCCGCCCTTGAGCAGCGGCCTGTCGTTGCGGCGCCGCACCCGACGCGCCAGGGTCGCTATATCCGCCTTAAGCCAGACGGAGAGGCCGCTGGCAGCGACGCTGTCCCGGGTCTGCTCGTTCATCCAGGCGCCGCCGCCGGTCGCCAGCACCTGGGGCCCCGAGCCGAGCAGCCGGGCGATCACCTTGCGCTCGCCCTCGCGGAAATGCGCCTCGCCGTGACGGGCGAAGATGTCGGTGATCGAGGAGCCGGCGGCCGACTCGATCTCGGCGTCTGCGTCGACGAACGGCAGCCCCAGCCGCGCGGCGAGCCGACGTCCCACCGAAGACTTGCCGGCCCCCATCATGCCGATCAGCACGACGGAGCGGGTGCCAAGGGCCTTCCGCAGCGTCCGCGAATCCGGGATGCTGGCCGCGGGTCCCGGGTCCGGGCTGTCGGCCTGCGGCGCGGGGTCGGTCTGTGTAGCGTGCAAGGCGAAACTGTCCTAATACGTGCCGGGCGCCCGCAGGCGCGGGCAATATGGACTATTTCACTAGTCGGGGGCGGGTCGCGACACAAGCGCGCAGCGCCGTGCACGCCCCGGCGGAGGGGTAGTACTTCCGGACGGAGAGGGGTGCGGTGCCGAGCCTGTTCCGATTCCTGGTGATCATCGGCTTCATCGCTGGCATCGTCTATGCGGCGATGTTCGCGCTGG
>JAEYRQ010000181.1 GCA_023435545.1 Pseudomonadota bacterium
GATGATCCAGAACCGGACGACGATCTGCGGCTCCTTCCAGCCCAGTTGCTCGAAGTGATGGTGGATCGGCGCCATCTTGAAGACGCGCTTGCCGGTCAGCTTGAACGAGACCACCTGGACGATCACCGAGACCGCCTCGAGCACGAACAGGCCGCCGACGATGGCGAGCACGATCTCGTGCTTGATGGCGACGCTGATCGCGCCGAGCATCCCGCCCAGTGCCAGCGAACCGGTGTCGCCCATGAAGATCGAGGCGGGCGGGGCGTTGAACCAGAGGAAGCCGAGGCCCGCACCGATCATCGCGCCGCACAGCACCGCCAGTTCGCCGGTGCCGGGCACGAAGTGGATCTGCAGGTACTCCGAGAATACCGCGTTGCCGACGAGATAGGAGATTACGCCGAAGCAGCCCGCCGCGATCATCACCGGCACGATGGCGAGCCCGTCCAGCCCGTCGGTCAGGTTCACCGCGTTGCCGGCGCCGACGATGATGAACGCGCCGAAAGGAATGAAGAACCAGCCGAGCGGCAGCACCATCTCCTTGAAGAACGGAAAGGCCAGCGACGTCGAAAAGGGCGGCGTGCCGATCCGCGAGACGGCGTAGACGGCGATTGCAGCGATCAGGATTTCCAGCGCGATGCGTTCGCGCGCGCCGAAGCCCTTCGAGGAGGTGCGCTTGATCTTGAGATAGTCATCGTAGAGCCCGATCAGGCCGAAGCCGACCGTCACCAGCAGCACCACCCAGACATAGGGGTTGGTCAGGTTGCCCCAGATCAGCGAGGCGGCGACGAAACCGGTAAGGATCATCAGGCCGCCCATGGTCGGCGTGCCCTGCTTCGACAGGTGCCCCTGCGGCCCGTCGGAGCGGATCGGCTGCCCCATCCCCTGTCGCACCCTCAGCGTCCGGATGATACCGGGACCGAACAGGAAGACGAAGACGAGCGCCGTCATCATCGCCCCTCCGGTTCGGAAGGTGATGTAGCGGAACACGTTGAGCAGCGGCAGTGTGTCGCCGAAGGTCCCAAGCAGATTGAGCATCAGACGGTTCGCCCCCGAATAGCCACGCCGGCAATCATGCCGCGCCCCCCTCGACACGCGCGAAGCGCTCCCTCAGCGCCTCGACCAGCGGCCCCATGCGGCTGCCGAGCGAGCCCTTGACCATCACAACGTCGCCGGGCCGCACCAGACCGAGGAGCTCGTCGCGCAGCGCTTCGGACTCGTGCGTCCAGGCGTGGCGATGACGATGGTCGACCGCCTCGTACAGCGCCCGCGTGTGCGGTCCCGCGCCGAGCAGAAGGTCCACGCGCGCGGCAGTGAGCGGCTCCGCCAGATCGCGGTGCAGGTCGTCCGCGGCCGCGCCGAGCTCGCGCATGTCGCCGATCACGGCGATGCGGCGGCCGCGCGGACCTGGCTGCGCCTGGCCGAGCAGCGCCAGAGCGGCGCGCATCGAGGCCGGATTGGCGTTGTAGCTCTCGTCGATCACGGTGATCGTGCCGTCCCCGACCTTCAGCCTGAACCGCGCGCCGCGCCCCTTCGGGGCCCTGAGGTCGGCGAGCGCCAGCACCGCCAGCGCCAGATCGGCGCCTGCCAGATCGGCGGCAGCTAGCACGGCAAGGCTGTTGCCGACCAGATGTCGACCCGGAGCGCCGAGTTTGTAGGTGACCTCCCGCCCGAACAGCCGCGCGGTGACGCACGAGCAGTCTGGATGCAATGCGACCCGGACCAGCCGCGCGTCCGCCTCCTCGGCAGCCCCGAACGTGACGATGCGGGCGCCGTGCGCGCGCGCCGCGTCGGCGAGGCGGCCGAATTGGGGATTGTCGAGATTGAGGACGGCGGACCCGCCCGGTTCCAGCCCCTCAAAGATCTCGGCCTTGGCGTCGGCGATCTTCTCGACCGTTCCGAAAAACTCCAGATGCACCGGCTCCACCGTGGTCACGATGGCGATCTCAGGCCGCACCAATCGGGTCAGCACCGAGATCTCTCCCGGCGCGTTCATCCCCATCTCGAACACCCCGAAGCGGGTTGCCGCCGGCATCCGGGCAAGCGACAGCGGCACGCCCCAGTGGTTGTTGTAGGAGGCGGCCGAGGCATGGGTCCGGCCGGATCGCGACAGGGCGAGCCGCAGCGCCTCCTTCGTGGCGGTCTTGCCGACACTACCGGTGACCCCGATGATCCGGGCGGCGGAGCGGGCGCGCGAGGCGATCCCGAGCAGCCTGAGCGCCTCCAGCACGTCCGGCACGACGACGAGCGCGGCTCCGGCGGTTTTGAGCGCAGCGGCGTGTACCTCGTCAACGACGGCGACCGCGGCGCCACGCTCGATTGCCGCTGCGACGAAGTCGTGCCCGTCGAACCGGTCGCCCCGGATCGCGAAGAAGGCATCGCCCGGATCGAGCGTCCGGCTGTCGATGGAGATGCCCTTGACGTCGGGGACCCGGCCGATGGCGCGGCCTCCGGTCGACGCGACGAAGTCCGATGCAGTCCACAATGCACTCATGCGATGGTCTCCCGCGCGAGCGCATCGGCCACGACTTCATGGTCCGAAAATGGCAGCGTCCGGTCGCCGACGATCTGTCCGGTCTCTTGGCCCTTGCCGGCGACCAGCAGGATATCCCCCGCCTCGAGCCCGGCGACGGCCGTCTCGATCGCCTGCCGGCGGTCGCCGACCTCGCTCGCGCCCGGGGCACCGGTCATGATTTCGGCCCGGATCGCCGCCGGCGCCTCGCTGCGCGGATTGTCGTCGGTCACGTACACGACATCGGCATTGGCGACCGCAGCCTCGCCCATCAGTGGACGCTTGCCGCGATCCCGGTTGCCGCCGGCGCCGAACACCACCGCCAGCCGGCCCTTGGCGAACGGCCTCAGCGCCTGCAGCGCGTAAGCCAGCGCATCGGGCTTGTGGGCGTAGTCGACGAAGACCATCGCGCCCGTGGAGGTGGTCCCGACCAGATCGAGCCGCCCGGGCGCGCCCTGGAGGGATTCGAGCGCGCCCAGAGACGTTGCGGCATCGGTACCTGTGGCGATGGCGAGGCCCGCGGCGACCAGCGCGTTGGACACCTGGAAGCCGCCCGCGAGCGGCAGCGCCACTACATGCCGCGCGCCGTCCGCCTCGACGGTCAGGGTCTGCCTGAAACCGTCCGGCTCCGCCGCCAGCAGGCGCAGCGTCTTGCCCGCCCTACCGACCGAGATCAGCGGCAGCCGGCGTCGCTTCGCGATCTCGGCGACGCGCGAGGATTCCGGCCGGTCGGCGTCGATCACCGCCGGGGCGCCCTCGGGCAGAAGCTCTGTGAACAGCCGGAGTTTGGCGCGCAGGTAATCCTCGACCGTCGGATGGTAGTCCATGTGGTCGCGGCCGAGATTGGTGAAGGCTCCGGCGGCAAACACGACCCCGTCGAGGCGCCGCTGGTCGAGGCCGTGGCTGGAGGCTTCCAGCGCCAGATGGGTCACACCCTCGCCAGCCAGTTCGGCCAGCAGCCGGTGCAGTTCGACCGGGTCGGGCGTGGTCAGCGAGCCGTAGACTGCCCCCTTCGGCGAGACGACGCCGATCGTGCCGAGGCTTGCCGCGGCATGACCGGCGGCGGCAAAGATCTGGCGCGTGAAGGCGGCGACCGAGGTCTTGCCGCTCGTCCCGGTGACGGCGACGACGGTCGCCGGCTGGGGACGATAGAAGCGGGCAGCGGCGCGCGCGAGCGCGCGGCGCGGGTCGGCTACCCGCACCACGGGGACGTCGGCGTCGATACCGGCATCGGTGGCGGCGAGCACGGCGGCGGCGCCGCGCGCAACAGCGTCCGCCACGAACCGTGCACCGTCGGTGCGGCTGCCGGCGAGCGCGGCGAACAGCCAGCCCGGTTTCACCGCTCGGCTGTCGGCGGTGATGCCGGATATGGCGAGGCCGCGCGCCGCCTCGGGAATCGCATCGACTTCGTCTAGGACTGTGCGAAGCTCCATATCTCGGGCCGGTGTCTGGTCGTGTGCGTAGTCATCTGTGCCGCGGGTCTCTCAGTAGGACACCGTCAGCGGTCCCTCGCCCTCTATGGGGGCGAGTTCGGGCGGGACGCCCAGGATCGGCGCGATTCGTCCGATGATGCGGCCCGCGGTCGGAGCGGCGTTCCAGCCGGCGGTGCGGTAGCCGTGCGTCTCCTTAATGCCTGTCGGCTCGTCGAGCATGACGAACACCACGTATTTCGGATCGGTGGTCGGGAACGTGCTCAGGAACGTGGTCAGGACCTTGTTGCCGGAATAGCGGCCGTTGACGACCTTCTCGGCGGTGCCGGTCTTGCCGCCGACGCTGTAGCCGGGCACGTCCGACTTCTTCGCCGTGCCCTTTACCACGTTGAGCCGCATCAGGTAGCGCATCGTGTCGCTGGTCTTGGGCGAAATCACCTGCTGCGCCAGCCGATCCGCGGCCTCGCGACTGCGGGGCTGGAAGGTCGGAGGGATCAACTTGCCGCCGTTCACCAGCGCGGCCGAGGCGGCGACCGCCTGCAGCGGCGAGACCGACATGCCGTGGCCGAATGCGATGGTCATGGTCGAGACTTCGCGCCAGATCTTCGGATAGAGCGGCGCGCCGCTCTCCGGAAGCTCCGTCTCCAGCCGGTCGAAGAAGCCCATCTTGCGAAGGAACTCCTTGTGCCCGTCGATGCCGACGGCGAGTGCCATGCGCGCGGTGCCGATGTTCGAGGAGTGGATGTAGATCTCCTCGATGTTCAGGATCCGGTTCTTGCCATGATAGTCGCCGATCGTATTGCCGCCGACCCTGATCGGCGAGCGGGCATCGAAGGTCGAGCCGAGCCCGAAGCGCCCGGTGTCGAGGGTCATCGCCGTGGTGAAGGCCTTGAACGCCGATCCGAGTTCGTAGACGCCGGTCGTCATCCGGTTGATCCGGTCCGGCTCCAGCGCCTCGGCCGGCCGCTCCGGATCGAAGTCGGGCAGCGACACCATGGCGACGATCTCGCCGGTGTGGGCATCCATCACCGCCGCGGCCGCCGCCTTGGCCTTGAAGGTATCCATCGCAACGAGGAGTTCGTCTCGGACCGCGTGCTGGGCGCGCAGGTCGATCGACAGCGTGACCGGCTCGAGCCGTGCGGTATGGGCGAGGCCCGCCTCGTGCAGCGCGCCGAGCCAGGCGACGTCGAGATGCTTCTCGTAGCCGGCGATGCCGAGATTGTCGACGTTGACGAAGCCGACGATGTGACCGGTGATCGGTCCGGCCGGATAGACGCGCTTGTTCTCCTCGGTGAAGCCGATGCCGGGAATCCCGAGCCTGTGGATTGCCGCTCGCTCGGACGGCGAGATCTCGCGCTTGATCCAGATGAAGTCCCGGCCGCTGGCCAGCCGGCGCCGGAGTTCGGTCCGGTCGAGGTCGGGGAGGACCGTCGTCAGGTTTTCGATCGTCTCGTCGACGTCGAAGATTTTCACCGGCTCCGCATAGACCGAAGGCACCATGATGTCGGTCGCGAGGATGTTGCCGACGCGGTCGACGATCTCCGGCCTGGCATGGCTGACCTGCTCGCCGGGGCTGAGATAATGAACCGGGCTGGCCGGCGTCAGTGTCGCCAGCAGCACCAGACGCCCGGCGATCACCGCGTAGATCGCGGCGAAGGCTAGGATGGCGAGCATCAGCCGAACCCGCGCCTGCCGGTCCTTGCGCGCCGCCGATGCCCCGGCGGGATCAGGAGCGGCTGTGCGGGGCGCCGAAAAGCGGAAGCCTGGCAGGTACGCGGTACTCATTGCACAACCCTGTTCTCGCCGCCGGCGAAGCCCCCGAGCGGCCCATCCACGCCCGGACCGAGATCGATCGGGCGCATCGGCAGCGTCTCGATCACCGAGATCTGCTGAACGTCGAGGCGCTGGAGATCGAGGTAGCGCTCGGCGAGTTGTTGGATGCGTGCCGGCTGGTCCAGGTAGTTCAGCTCCGCGCGCAGCACCGCGATCGTGTCGCGCTCGGCAGAAATCTCGGCGCGCAGGCGGTCGATGTGGCGCGCCTGATCGCGCGATTCATCCTTGAAGCGGTAGAGGCCTACGGCGGCCGCGACCACGAGGAAGATTGCGAGGAGGCCGGCGATGCGCGTCATTGCAGGCGCCTCCCGCGATGCGCCTGACCGGATTGCATGGCCAGCACCGGCAGATCCGGCACGCCCAGTTCACCCGCGCCGCCCGGCCGGGCGGCGGCCGCGGTCCCCACGGCCGCCCGCATCCGCCCCGCACGCGCCCGCCGATTG
>JAEYRQ010000200.1 GCA_023435545.1 Pseudomonadota bacterium
CAGCATGAGCGGGATCGCGGCGACGTGCGTCAGCAGCCCCTGCCAGGCCATCAGCAGGCCCGCCGCGCCGACGAGCATGATGGCGATCTCCGCCGCCTTCACCCAGCGGATGATCTGCGCCTTGTCACGCATATCCGCGAGTTGCCCGGACAGTGCCGACAGAACGAAGAACGGCAGGATGAACAGGCCTGACGCAATCGCGCTGAACTGGGCTTCCGCTTCCTCGGAATTGTAGACGCTGTACACAACGAACAGCACCATCGCGTTCTTGAACAGGTTGTCGTTGAACGCGTTGAGCAACTGCGTCGCGAAAAGCGGAAGGAACCGCCGCTGCCGCAGCAGGTATGTCGAGGTCAGCATGGCCTGCCGGCGCGCCCTTTCACGTTGCCTGCTCCTGCCTTAGCCGGGACGCCGCCAAGAACAACCTCGCGCCCGACTTTTTCCTGGAGCCAGCAGCACGCCTCTCAGGCGATGAACACCGCCACGGCCAGGAAACACGCGCAGTAAGTTTCCGCAAATCCGCGCATGTCGGCAACGAGACGGTCCCGCCAGGGGGCTCGCGGCTCGGCGAATTCGTGGCGATTCTCCCGCCAGTGCTGCGGCAGGGAAGCCCGGAACGGGTGCCGGGCAGCTTCGTCGGTCAGGACCAGTGAACGGCGCATCATGGTGAGTTAACGCTTTACTAACCATTCGGCACCCGGGATTGTTTCGATGTCCACAGAAGGGACATCGCCGCCTAACCGTGGACGCGATGCCGAGGGATCCGGAGGTCCGATGACTGCTGCCCGCCTGCTCGTCGACTGCCTGGTCGAACAAGGTTGCGACCGGGTATTCACCGTGCCCGGCGAGAGCTTCCTTCCGGTGCTCGACGCGCTGCGCGACTGCGCGCCGGTCCAGACCGTGGTCTGCCGGCACGAGGGCGGAGCGGCCTTCATGGCTTGCGCGGACGGAGCGATGACGGGCCGCCCCGGCGTCGCCTTCGTCACCCGCGGGCCCGGTGCCACCAATGCCAGCATCGGCGTGCACGTCGCCTTCCAGGACTCGCAGCCGATGATCCTGTTCGTCGGCGACGTCGACAGCGGCATGCGCGACCGCGAAGGCTTCCAGGAAGTCGATTTCCGCGCGTTCTTCGCGCCTCTCGCGAAATGGGCCGCCCGGATAGACGATGCAGCGCGGGTCCCGGAGTATGTCGCGCGCGCCTATGCGACGGCGATTTCCGGCCGGCCAGGGCCTGTCGTCCTCGCGCTCCCCGAAGACATGCTGCACGAAACGGCCATGACCGCCGGTGCGCGGCCGTTCGTGCACAAGTCCGCCCAGCCCCCCTGCCCCGATGCGATCTCCACGCTGATGGCGATGTTGGCTGATGCGGCTGCTCCTGTCGCTATCGTCGGAGGCGCCGGTTGGGGCGCAAAGGCGCGCGAATATTTCGCGCAGTTTGCGGAGCGTGTCGGCTTGCCCGTCGCGACCGCGTTTAGGAGGCAGGACGCACTGCCGCCGTCGTCGCCGGTATATGCCGGCAACCTCGGCTTTGGGCCGAACCCGAAGCTGGTGGAGCGCATCAAGTCCGCCGACCTCGTGCTGGTGGTGGGCGCGCGGCTCGGCGAAGCCACGACCGACGGATACGCGCTGATTTCCCCCGACCACACCGGGCAGCTGCTGGTCCACGTCCATCCGGACCCGAACGAGCTCAATCGCGTCTACCGCGCGGATCTCGCCATCTGTGCCGATCCGAACGAATTCGCCGAAAGCGCGGCGCTGTGGGACGACGGTTCGATCATCCCGTTCGATGCCGGCGAGGAGGCCCACCGCGAGTGGATCGATTGGTCGACTCCGGGCACCGGGGGGTTCGCCCTCGACCTTGCCCAGTGTGTGGCCCTGGCCCGGCGCGAGCTGCCGGCCGATGCGATAGTCTGCAACGGCGCGGGCAACTTTTCGGGGTGGTGGCATCGTTACTGGCACTATGCCGGCTATCCGTCGCAGCTCGCACCCACCGCGGGGGCGATGGGGTACGGGCTGCCGGCCGCGGTCGCCGCCGCTCTGAGGTTTCCGGAGCGCTTCGTGCTTGCCGTATCGGGCGACGGCGACTTCCTGATGACCGCACAGGAACTCGCGACGGCCGCGCAGTACGGCTGCAACCTGCTGGTCGTGGTGATGGACAATGCTTCGTACGGCACGATTCGGATGCACCAGGAACGGGCCTATCCGGCCCGGGTCGCTTCGACCGACCTCGTGAATCCCGACTTCGCTGCCTTCGCCCGCTCGTTCGGAGCGTGGTCACGGACGGTGGAGACGACCGAGCAATTCGCCGGGGCGCTGCGCGAGGCGAAAGCCCTGCCAGGCGTGCGCGTCATCCACTGCAAGGTCGACATCGAGCAACTGAGCGCTGCGGGAGCAACGGTCAGCGGATTGCGCGCAAAAAGCTAGGACCGCGCGAGTTCGAGAACCCGGTTCCATTCCTCAGGCCGGATCTCCGCCACCGATAGCCGGGAAAGGCGCACCAGCTCGATATCGGCTAGGGCTTCGTCGGCCTTGATCTCGGCGAGCGTGACCGCGCGGTCGAGCGGCCGGACCGGCCTCACCTTGACCGCCGCCCATGCCTCGTTCTTGGGGTCGGCAAGCCCCTCCTCGCTCACTTCAGCGATTCCCACGATCTCCTTGCCAGTGACCGAATGGTAGAAGAAGGCCAGGTCGCCCTTGCGCATCGTGCGCAAGTTGTTCGCCGCGCGATGATTGCGAACCCCGTCCCAGACTGTCTCGCCGTCTCGGACGAGATCGTCCCAACTGTAAGACGCGGGTTCGGATTTGATCAGCCAGTGGCGTGTGGACATTGGGTTCCTCCTGCCGGACCCGGTAACGCTGCAGCGGCCCAGAGGCAATTAACCGAAAATTGAGCCTGGTCCCGCATAATCCGGGCTTGATCTGAGGGCTTTTGCGGCCGGTGAAACGAACTAACCAGTACCCCGCAGACGGGAGGCCCGGCACAGCCAAGGCCAAGCGCGACATCGTCGCGCTGGGAATCGCCGCAGCCGCCATAATCCTGTTTGTCGGCACCGGCGGGTCGCTCGTGCCGCAAATCGTCCGCGCCTGGTTCGGGCATGGTACCCCGCCTGACCCGCAGCTGACGACTGCGGTCCTGCTCAATATCGCGCTCGTCATCTTTGGCTGGCGTCGATACGCGGACCTGCAACGCGAGGTTGCCGAGCGCCGCCGCGCAGAGGCGCTGGCGCAGGAGCTGGCTGCTATCGATCCCCTCACTGGCTGCCACAATCGCCGCAGCGGCGTTCCGGCAGTTGCGAACTTACTCGCAGAGGCCGCCACTCAGCATCGCGAGGTGGCATTCTTCATGATCGACCTCGACAATTTCAAGCAGATCAACGATTTGCACGGGCATGCTGCCGGGGATTGCGTGCTCCAGGAGACGGCTAACCGCATCGCTGCCCTTCTGCCCGAAGGCGGCGTCCTGGCTCGTATCGGTGGCGACGAGTTCGTCTGCGCCCTTCCCTACGACACGCCTGCTCGGGACGCTGTCGATCGCCTGGCCGCCCGCCTGATTGATTCGGTCTCCGCCCCCATCGAAGAACCCGAGGCAACGCTGGAAGCCACCGTTTCCATCGGCATCGCCACGACGGAAGAGGGCGACCACGGAACTCGCGAGATCGACGTGGAAGCGCTGATGCACCGCGCCGACATTGCAATGTACCATGCAAAGAAGCGGGGCCGGAACCGCTTCTACTGGTTCGAGGCGCAGATGGAGCGCGAGCTTCGCTTCCGCGCCGAACTCGAAAGCGGCATCCGGCGCGGGATACCGGCCGGCGAGTTCGTGCCCTATTACGAGCAGCAGATCGATCTCCAGTCGGGCGAACTCGTCGGATTCGAAATGCTCGCCCGGTGGAAATCGCCGCAGTTCGGCCTCGTGGCGCCCGACATCTTCATCCCGATCGCCGAGGACATCGACGTGATCGGCGACTTGTCGGAGAGTCTTATCCGTCAGGCTCTTCAGGATGCGAGGGACTGGGATTCCAGGCTGACCATGTCGGTCAACATCTCGCCGATTCAGTTGCGCGATCCGTGGTTCGCTCAGAAGCTTCTGCGGATGCTGCTCGAAGCGGACTTCCCACCGAGCCGCTTCGAGATCGAGATCACAGAAAGCTGCCTCCACGAGAATCTCGGGATGGTTCGGACGATCATCACCAGCCTCAAGAACCAGGGGATTCGCGTCAGCCTCGACGACTTCGGGACGGGCTATTCGAGCTTGTCGCAGTTGCGCTCGCTGCCGTTCGACCGGCTCAAGATCGATCGCAGCTTCGTCAACGACATCGCCACCGACGGAGCACCGAACGAACTGGTGGAGGCGATCGTTTCGCTCGGCCGCGGCCTCTCGCTTCCGGTCACCGCTGAAGGGATCGAAACGGCCGCCGTGCTGGCGGCATTGCGCAACATCGGACCGCTGAAAGGCCAGGGCTATCTCTACGGTATGCCGGAAGATGCCGCGGCCACGCGGGAGCGGCTCGCAAAGCTGAACCTGCTCGCCGGATCGCCTGCTGAGCCGAGCACGCGAGAGATCGAGCGCAAGGCCGGCTGACGTTCCGGCCATTGCCGGTAACGGCGACAGGCCCTAGGTGGCGGCCATGCGCGCCTCGTTCACCAAGATGCACGGCCTCGGCAACGATTTCGTCGTGCTCGACACGCGCACCCAGCCACTGCCGCCGATGACGGCTGCCCTTGCCCGCGCGCTGGCCGATCGCCGCACCGGCATCGGGTGCGACCAGTTGATCCTGCTCGAGGAATCGCAGCGCGCCGATTTTCGCATGCGTATCTTCAACGCCG
>JAEYRQ010000245.1 GCA_023435545.1 Pseudomonadota bacterium
GCGTCACCCTGCGCCACTGGATCTACGGGCTAGAGTCGAGCTCCGCGCTCTCGCGGGTCGAGGGCACCGACCTCTGGTACCTCGTGGTCGAGGTCCCGCCGGGATCGCGCGTCGAGTACAAGCTCGAGATCCACCGCCACGGGCACTCGCAGTGGATCGAGGACCCGCTGAACCCCCACCGCGCGCGCGATCCCTTCGGCGCGAACTCGGTGCTCCAGGCGGTGGGCTACGAGGTGCCGGAGTGGACGCGCCACGACCCGCTCGCGCGCCCCGGCATGCTCGAGCCCTTCCAGTTCCACAGCAAGTCGCTGGGAGGCATGCGCGGCGGGCACATCTACCTGCCCGCGCGATTCCGGCGCTCGAGGCTCTATCCGCTGCTCGTGGTGCACGACGGCAGCGACTACCTGAACTACGCGTCGATGAAGACGGTGCTGGACAACCTGATCCACCGTCTCGAGATCCCCGACGTGATCGTGGTGTTCACGGACTCGCCCGATCGCCTGCGCGAGTACGCGAACGACGAGCGCCACGCGAAGTTCCTCACCGAGGAGCTCGTGCCCGACCTCCAGCGCCGCCTGCCGCTCCAGGATCGCCCGCAGTCGCGCTGCCTCATGGGCGCGAGCTTCGGCGGCGTCGCGTCGCTCTCGACGGCGTGGAGGTATCCGGGCTTCTACGGGCGGCTCCTGCTCCAGTCGGGCTCGTTCGCGTTCACCGACATCGGTCGTCGCAACCGGCGCGGGCCGCTCTTCGACCGCGTGGTCGAGTTCGTCAACACCTTCCGCGCCGAGCCGACCGCGATCAGCGAGCGAGTCTTCCTCTCGTGCGGAGTGTACGAGTCCCTGATCTACGAGAATCGCTCGCTCGTGCCGCTGCTCGACGGGACCGGCATGCAGGTGAAGCTCGTCGAGGCGCGCGACGGCCACAACTGGGAGAACTGGCGCGATCGGCTCCGAGAGGGCCTGTCGTGGCTCTTCCCGGGGCCGCTGATGATGATCTACGAATGAGGGAGAAGGTCTGAAATGGCGGAGATCACTCGGAACATCGGGCTCTCTCTCGGCGCCGACATCTGCTGGCCGCTCTGCTACGAGGGCCTGATGAAGCGCCTCGATCTCCGCATCCCGACGGAGGGCGGCGACACGCTCCGCTTCAACGTCGAGCGGGTGACGATCGAGCCCTTCGATCTGCGCCAGCCCGTCAAGTACGACGTGGTGATCGACCGGCTCACGCACTGGTACAGCACGTCTCGCGAGTGGATCAAGAAGGGGGTCGTGATGAACGACCTCTACGTGTACAACAACCCGTGGTCGGTGCAGTCGATGGAGAAGCACACGTCGTACGCGGCGATGATGCACCTCGGCATGCCGATCCCCGACACGTGGATGATCCCGCCGAAGTCGTACGATCCCACGCCCGACCTGCGCCCCACGCTGCACCGTTACGCGAAGCTCTTCGACTTCTCGAAGATCGCCGAGAAGCTGGGCTATCCGCTCTTCATGAAGCCCTACGACGGCGGCGGCTGGCGCTCGGTCTCGAAGATCGACGACGCCGCCAAGCTCAAGGAGGCCTACGACGAGAGCGGCAAGTCGGTGATGCACCTGCAGGCCGGAGTGAACGGCTTCGACCGCTTCGTCCGCTGCATCGGGTTCGGCCCGCAGACCAAGTGCGTGCTCTACGACCCCGCGGCGCCTCTGCACGATCGCTACACGATGCAGAAGAACTTCATCCCCGCCGCCGAGGAAGAGCACCTCGCGAAGGTGACGAAGACCATCAACGCGTTCTTCGGGTGGGAGTTCAACTCCTGCGAGTCGCTCCGCAAGGACGGAGTCTGGTATCCGATCGACTTCGCCAACCCCTGCCCCGACTCGCAGGTGACGAGCCTCCACTACCACTTCCCGTGGCTCGTGAAGGCCTACATCCGCTGGAGCGTGTTCTGCGCGGCGACCAAGCGCCCGATGCGCCGCACGCTCGACTGGGATCCCTTCTACCGCGTCGCGGCGGGCGATCTCTCGTACGAGGAGAAGCTCGAGCACTACGCGAAGATCGCCGACCAGCGCTTCGAGCGCGACCGCTTCGAGGAGTTCTGCCAGAAGCACCTCGCGCACCTCGACGAGGTCGCCCACGACTTCTTCGCGAGCGCCGACGCCTGGGACGCAGTGCGCCAGAAGGTCGCCGCGCTCTTCCCGCCCCACGAGGTCGAGGCGTTCACCGAGCTCTTCTGGAAGCGCATCCAGACCTGGCGCTCAGACCAGACTGCGTGAGCGGAGACACGAACGCCCGCCCCGCTCTCGCGGGACGGGCGCTCTCGGTGTCGCCGACTCGGCGCGATCAGATGCGGTTCAGGAACTCGAGGACGATCGCGCGACCGCCGGGGGGCAGCGCCGCGAAGTGGTCCCGTGCGACCTGCGACTCGCCGCCGTGCGTCAGGATCGCCTCCTCGAGGTCGGCGGACGGAGTGATGGTCGTGCGGCGCGATCACCCGCGCGTGAAGCGGAAGCTCACGCGCGAGCTCTTCGGCGCGCTCGGCCACGTGGACGTCCACCTCTCGCTCGGGCGCGGCGGCGTGGGCAACAAGGCCGCCGTCGACGCGTTCGCCCGTCACGGGCTGGTGCGCCACGTCGCGGTCACGGTGCCGACGTTCGCGGCGGCCGCGATGGTGGTGGGCTCGACCGACCTCGTCACCGGGATGCCGCGCCGATTGGCCGAGCGGTTCGCCGCGATGGTGCCGATCCGCGTCGTCGCCTCCCCGCTGCCCGCGATGACGTTCCGCATGCAGCTCTTCTGGCACGAGCGCACCCACCGCGACCCGATCGCCGCCGCGCTCCGTGACGTGGTCGCGTCGACCTTCCGGTGAGGGCGCGGACTGCATCGCGCATCCGCGAACGCGGATTCTGCGCACGCGCGGGCGAGGTTCTTGGCATACTAGAAAAGAGCGCCCATGCCCGAACAAGCCCAGATCCGAGCCCCGGTCACCAAGAGCATCGTGGAGATGGTGGACGAGCTGCCGCCGGCCGATCGCGACGCCATCCGGAGAGACGCCGCCGCCGCGATCCAGACGGTCGCGGACGCGCCTCGCACCGCGTATCTGCCGCTCGGCGTGCAGCTCGAGATCATGGCGGCGATCGACCGGCGCCTCGGTCGACCCGCCTACCTGGAGTTCTGCGCCGAGAACTTCGGCCGGACCGTGGAGACTCCGCTGGTGCGGACGATCTTCGACGGCGCGACCCGCATCTTCGGCGTCGGCCCGACGGGCGTCTTCAAGGTCTTCCGCAAGGCGTGGAGCATGATGTCCGAGGGATGCGGGGACGTGGACCTCGTCACGCTCTCCCCGAGCGAGACCCGCATCGTGGTCGAGGCGCTGCCGGTCGACGAGAAGCACATCGACCTCTTCGTGCAGGGCTTCGCCTACACCTTCCGGGGCGTCTTCGACGTCTTCGACGTCCAGGGCGAGATGAAGCTCGTGTCCTTCGATCGGCACGCGAGGAAGGCGACCTACGTCGGGT
>JAEYRQ010000293.1 GCA_023435545.1 Pseudomonadota bacterium
ATTCCGTTGAAGGCGGCGGGAATGCGCACCGACCCGCTGGTATCCGACCCCATCGCCACCGGCACGAGACCGCGGGCGACTGCCGCGGCCGACCCTGACGAGGAGCCGCCGGGAATGCGCGGCTCGCCCGAGCCGTGCGGGTTGCGCGGGGTGCCATAGTGCGGATTGAGGCCGAGGCCGGAGAAGGCGAACTCGGTCATGTTGGTGCGCCCGACGCTCACCATGCCGGCGGCGGCGAGCCTGGCAACGACAGGGGCGTCCGCGTCCGCGGGCGGCGCCGATGCCAGCACACGGGAGCCGGCAGTGGTCGGCATGCCCTCGACATCGAACAGGTCCTTCCAGGCGATCGGGACGCCGTCGAGCGGCCCCGCCAGCCGGCCCTCCTGCTGCCGGCGCGCGGCTGCTTCCGCTTCCCGGCGCGCTCGCTCGGGCGTCAGGCGAACGAACACCGCCTCATCGCCGCAGGCTGCGATTGATCCCAGCACGTCCTCGATGAGCTCGCGCGGATCGAGTTCGCCGGCCGCGATCGACCGCCCCAGGGCGGCCGCTGTCGGGTGGTCGTGGGTGCCGGTCATCGGATCAGGCCGCAATCACGGTTGCCTCGCTCGGCAACCAGGCCAGCAGGATTCGCGACTCCGGGCGGAAGGAGTCGCGCGGGTACTTCTCGACATGCCCTTCCAGCGCGATCGAGGCGCCGTCGGCAAGCGCGACGGTCAGATGGGCGACATGGCCGACGACCTCGCTCCGGCGCACCTCGCCGGTGAGGACATTGCCGGAGTAGCGCGCGGCGATCGCATCCCGATCCGCACCGTCGATCCGGTGGGCATCGATCGCCTCGCCCGGGATGACGAGCTTGGCGCGGGTCTCGGCCGCGAGCCCGTCGCCGGCGCGCCCGTTGAAGCGGCCGAGCGGCGTCTCCACCACCAGCTGCTCACCGGCGCGCTCGCGGACGACGCCGTCGAGGATGGTGTTGCGGCCGATGAACTGGGCGACGAAGGGCGTCTGCGGCCGGGTGTAGAGCGCGTGCGGCGCACTGATCTGCTCGACCCGGCCCTGGTTCATCACCACGATCCGGTCGGAGAGCGCCAGAGCTTCGGACTGGGCATGGGTTACGAAGACGAAGGTGATTCCGAGCGTCTTCTGCAAAATCTTGAGTTCGTTCTGGATCGCCTTCCTGAGGTTGGCATCGAGCGCGCCGAGCGGCTCGTCCAGCAGCAGGATGTCGGGCTCCACCACCAGCCCGCGCGCAAGTGCGATCCGCTGCCGCTGGCCGCCGGAGAGCCGGTCCGGCCTCTGGTCGGCGATCGAGGTGAGGCCGAGGGTCTCCAGGATGCGGTCGACCTTGGCCTCGCGCTCGGATCTGGGCATGCCCTTCACCTCGAGGCCATAGGCGACGTTGCGGCGCACGCTCATATGGGGGAAGAGCGCATAGTTCTGGAAGATCATCGAGGTCGGGCGGCGTTCCGGCGGCAGGTCGTTGATACGCCGGCCGCGGATCAGGATGTCACCCGAGGTGATTGTCTCGAACCCCGCGATCATCCTCAGCGTCGTGGTCTTCCCGCAGCCGGACGGGCCGAGGAAGGCGATGAACTCGCCCTTGGTAACGGCAAGATCGAAGTCGACCACGGCGGGCGTGCCGTTGTCGTAGACCTTGCCGACCCTGATCAGTTCGAGATCGTAGCCCATTGCATCACTCCGCCGGATGGGGCGGCGGGAGGCCTCGCCCCGCCGCCCGGCCAGGTCCGCCGTCAGGCGCTGAGGAACTCGTCCCAGCGCTGGATCAGGCGGTCGTACTCGTCCGGCCACTGGTGCCAGTAGGCGACGTTGGAGGCGCGCTCCTCGAGCGAGCCGCCGTCGCGCAGGTCGCCTTCCTTGATGCCGCGCTCCTCGGGGCCGACCCAGGGCTTGCCCTCGTACCAGAAGGCGTACTTGTCGGCCGGCATCACCTCCTTGATGTTGGTGGTCGGCGAGTAGTAGCCCTGCTCGGAGACAGTGATGCCGGGCGGTCCCGACAGCCAGTAGTCGGCATAGGCGTAGACCGCCTCCTTGTTCGGCGAGCCGGCGATCAGGCTCGGGCCGATCGCCCAGGCGCGGTAGCCTTCCTTCGGCACGGCGTACTTGCAGGGCTTGCCCTGCGCCTTCACCGCCATCACCGCCGGCTGCCAGGCATCGCAGACCACCATTTCGCCGGAGGCGAGCAGGTTGACCAGTTCGCCGAAATCACCCCACAGCGCCCGGAACTGGCCGTCGCGCTTCTTGGCGATGAGGAACTTGGTGGCCTCGTCGATCTCCGCGATCGTCGGGTTGCCCGGGTTCTGGACCTCGGAGAGGCCGAGCGAGTTCATCGCCATGATGGCTTGGCCGAAGGCGATCAGCGGGTCGGTGTTGAGGCCGGACTTGCCCTTCCACTTCTCGTCGAAGATCGCCGTCCAGGTGTTCGCCTCCTCGTCGGAGACGACGTCCGGGTTGTAGCCGATCGAATCGTAGTTGTAGACGACCGGCACCATCCACAGCGCCGTCTCGTTCTCGTCGGTCCAGATCTGGCCGACGATCTGCGAGCGGCGGTCCCACTTGTCGCTCGCCTTGGTGAAGGTGTCGCGGATGTTGGCCCAGTTCTTCAGCGCCGAGGCGGGGATCGGCTCAACGTTGTTGGTCATGACCACGGCAGGCAGGCGCTCGCCGATCGTCTCCCAGACGTCGTAGTCCCGGGAACCCGACAGGATGCGGGTCTGGGCGTCGGGGAAGGTCGCCGCCGTGCCCGAGGTTTCGCCGACGCCCGTCTTCTCCTTGAAGTCGGCGAGGATGCGCTCCTGCACGGTCACCGACAGGCCGATCGTGCGCAGCTGCTGCGAGGCAAGGTCCGCGGCCTGGGCGTAGGCCCGCCGCGACGACAGGAACGGCGTCCCGCCGCCGAGCGCCAGCGCCATCGCGCCCGCCGTCCCCTTCAGCATCCGTCGCCGTGTGAGTTCCAGCTTGTCCATTGTCTTCACCTCCGGAGTTGTCGTTGTCGTCCTTGCGGCGTTGCTGCCGCGCGTTCAGTAGCGGCCGACCAGCAGGCCGCCATCCACCACCACGGTCTGTCCGGTCATGTACCGGGCCGCGCTGGAAGCCAGGAAAACGATGACGTCGGCGATCTCTTCGGGTTCGCCGATGCGGCCCATCGGGATGAACGATCCCGCGGCCTCAGCACCGGCCGGGCCGAGCGAATGCTCCTCGGAGAGGAGCTGCGCCGTGCGGATGTAACCCGGCGCGATGCCGTTGACCCGGATGCCGGACCGGGCGAGCTCGACCGCCAGCCCGCGCACCAGGCCGACGACACCGGACTTCGCCGCCGAATAGTGGACGTGCTCGTCCCAGCCATAGGCGACACCCATGATCGAGGAGACGCAGACGACCGCTCCGGTGCCGCGCGCCTTCATCTCCGCGAGCGCCGGGCGGACGACCCGGATCATGCCCTTCAGGTCGATGTCGAAGGTGAGATCCCACGTCTCGTCGTCGAGCCGGTCGAGCGGCACCTTGTGGGCGATGCCGGCATTGGCGACGATGACGTCGATCGCCCCGTGCCGCGCCTCGATCTCGGCGACCACCGCCTCCGCCTGCGCCGTCGAGCGGACGTCGAGCCTCATGAACTCGGCGGAGCCGCCGGCATCCCCGATCGCCGCGGCGACCGCCTTGCCCTCAGCCTCGAGGATGTCGGTGACGATGACGTGGTCGCCGCCACGGGCGAAGGCTTCGGCGGTCGCCTTGCCGATGCCGATGCCGGCGCCGGTGATCAGCACGGTGCGGGCGGGGGAGGATGTCGTCGAAGCCATATCGGTGTCCTTTGGGGCTCAGAGCATCACGTCGCCGGAATTCGGCCCGAGCGTCTGGCCGACGAACAGGCTGGCGGCCGGCGAGGCGAGAAACGCGACGGCCGCCGCGACCTCCTCGGGCTCGCCGAAGCGGCCGAGCGGCAGTTCGGCGGCCTTGCGCTGGCGCCAGTCCTCGGACAGCGCCATCACCAGAGGCGTGTTGATCGGGCCGGGCGCGACGGCATTGACGCGGACGCCGCGGCCCGAGACCTCGCGGGCGAGCGCCTTGGTCATGCCGATGATGCCGGCCTTGGCGGCCGAGTAGTGGGTGAGCTCGATGCCGCCGATTTGGCCGAGCTGCGAGGCGACGTTGACGATCGTGCCCGAGCCACGCGCCAGCATCCCGCCGATCACCGCGCGGGTCATCAGGAAGGTGCCGCGCAGATGGACCGCGATCATCCGGTCGTAATCGGCGACCTCGAGGGTCTCGAACCGCGCCTGGTGCACGTGGCCGGCATTGTTGACGAGGACGTCGGCCGGACCGAACGCCGCCTCCGCCGCGGCGACGATCGCCGCGGCATCGGCCTCCTGGGAGACGTCGCCGGCAATGCCGCTCGCCTGACCGCCCGCCGCGCGGATATCGGCCGCGACGGCCTCGGCGCGGGCGGGATCGAGGTCGTTGGCCGCGACGGCGTGGCCGTCGGCCGCAAGGCGCAGTGCGATGGCGCGTCCGATGCCGGAGCCGGCGCCCGTGACGATCGCGGTGCTCATGCCACGTCCTCCTGGATGGCGATGCGCCGGGCCCGCCTGACCGAGAGCCCCATCAGCACCGCGTAGACCGCCAGCAGCGCGAAGGAGAACAGCGTCGTCAGCACGCCGAAGGCGAAGACGTTCGGATGTATCTCGATCGAGAAGGTGCCGTAGATCGCCAGCGGCAGGGTGAGGTCGCGGCCGGAGGCGAACAGCGTGCGCGAGAACTCGTCATAGGACAGCGTGAAGGCGAACAGCATCGCCGACAGCACGCCCGGGAAAATCAGCGGGAAGGTCACCTTCCTGAATGTGCGCGCCGGCGAGACCCCGAGCGACCACGCGGCCTCCTCGACGCTCGAGTCGAACCGGTTGAAGATCGCCAGCATCACCAGGAAGGCGAAGGGAAAGGTATAGACCACGTGCAGGACAAACGCGGTGCTCCACCAGTGGCGGTCGATGCCGAAGAAGTTGGCAACCAGCGCCATGCCGAGGCCGACGAGGACGCCCGGCACCATCATGCCGAGCACGATCAGGTAGAAGACCAGCCCCGAGCCCTTGAAGCGCGACCGGAATGCCTGGGCGGAGGCGACGCCGAGCACGGTCGAGACCACCATGGTCATGAAGGCCAGGCTCAGCGAGCGCAGCAGGCTCTCGTAGATCGGCAGCGGCGCGACGCGCGAGGGCGGAGTGAGCCCGACGAGATGGCGGTACCAGTAGGTCGACCACTCGATGATCGGGAACTGCGGGCCGCCCTCCGGTCCTGCCTGGAAGGAAAGGATGGCCAGGACGGCGAACGGGCCGTAGAGGAACAGCAGGAAGAGCCCCGTGTAGATCGCCAGCGCCGGCTTGATGAAGGTCGACTGCATGGCTTCAGAGTTCCTTGCGCAGATTGACGATGCGAAGGAGCCCGGCGACGGCGGCGCCCATGATCACCGTCAGCTC
>JAEYRQ010000407.1 GCA_023435545.1 Pseudomonadota bacterium
TCACAGGGCGGCGGCCGAAGCGGTCGGACAGTGACCCATAGGCGAGCTGAGCGCCGGCCAGAGCGACGAGATAAAGGGTGAGGACGAGCTGCACATAGCCGTAGCTCGCGTCGAACTCCCCGACCATGCCGGGCATCGACGGCAGCACCATGTTCATGGCCAGGGGACCCAGCCCGGTGGCGACCACCAGGATGGCGAGCAGCCGTCCGACCCTCAGGGCCGGTCCCTGTCGCCCGGCCTCCCTCACGGCGCCGAGCCCGTCCCCGGTGCCGGCGGCCGGTTGACGGCGCGGTGCACCTGCCGTTCGCGATAGAAGACGTAGAGACCGCTCCCGACAATCAGCACGATACCGAGTGTGGCTACGAGATCGGGCAAGTTGCCCCAGATCAGATAGCCGTAGGCCAGCGCGACGATGAGGATCGAATAGCGGAACGGCGTCACGACGGAGACCTCGCCGTGCCGCATCGCCTCGATGATGAAGAAGAACGCCCCGCTCAGGAACACCGCCGAGCCGGCGAGGTAGGCGAACGCCTCCAGGCTCACCGGCTGCCACGGCTCCATCAGCATCAGAGCGCCGCCGACCGTCGTGACCGAGGCCATTGCGACAACGGACACGAACATCGAGGGCATCTCGCGCGGCAGGTAGCGGCTGCAGAAGTCGCGCAGGACGGCGAAGCCGAGGCTGAGCACCGCCAGCAGCGCGTAGAAGTCGAAGCCGGCGGTGCCGGGCTGGACCACGAGCAGCATGCCTAGGAAGCCGACGACCACGGCCGCCCAGCGTCGCCAGCGAACGACCTCTCCCAGGAACAGGGCCGAAACCAGCGTCATGACGATCGGCATCGCCTGCAGGATCGCGGTGGCGTTGGCGATCGGCATGTGGAACAGCGCGGTGAGATAGAAGAGCGTGCCGCCGATCTCGCCGATGGTGCGCAGGCCCAGCATCCGGCCGCCGGTGCGGGGGATCCTGTCGAGGGCGCCGCTGGCATAGGCCGCGATCGAAACCAGGACGAGCGCCATCGATCCGCGCAGGAAGATGATCTGCATGGTCGGGAGATGCTCGCTGGCGAGCTTCACCAGCATGTCGTTGGTGATGAACAGGAACATCGCGGCGAGCATCGACAGGATGCCACGCGCATTCTCTTGCGCGGCGGAAACGCCAGCGGGACCGGTCAGGATGCTCACGATTCGTATCCGGCGGCTGGCAACCGCCGTTGTGCGGGAAATGGCACGGGCGCTTCCGGTGCGGGGGTGTTCTTCGGGACGGGCCAAACGGCCTTCCCCCAAGGTGGAATAACTACCACGCCAGGTATGCGGCGACCACTGGCGAAGACGCGCGGCGCCCATGCGCGGCAGGCTTGGCTCGCAGACCGGACTGCGGAAGCCGGCCGCCGGCGACACGCTTGCGCGGATCGATCACGAAGTCGTGAACCCGCGGCTTGCGTCCGCCCACCTCCTCGACCGCAATATGTAGAAGTCCCTCGCTCTCAGGGCGCGGACAACAGCGACGATTTTGCCAGAACAATTGACCTCGGGGGTAACCTTGAGTAAGTTGTGTATTTAATCACTCGGCTTTCTATCGATCTCTCGGCGAGACAGTACATTTTCGCCGACTACATAGAGTTTTTGTCGTAGAGCCATCGGGATATAGCGTATTGTTTGAATAATACTGTAAATAAAACCGTTGGTTATTCGGCAAAAATAGGTGGAATGCTTTGTTAACAGAGGAGAAGGTAGTTATGTCTGCGGATATCAGAAAAGGGATTTCTATTGGGACCCTGGTGGCTTCGGTTTCTGTCTTCGTGTTGACTGCGGCCGCATTCGGTAGCGACAGGGCCGTATCGATCGGACCGAAAGGTACGGCCGGAGTGGGCAATGTCGCACCGGCGGGTGTGCGTGCCGGCGCGCCCTTCGTGGGCAAGGAGGGGGCCACCTTGGCCGACGCCCGGGCCGAGGGCGCGCGCGTCTCGGCGGATGATGGCAAGGAGGCGGGCGGCCTGGAGACTGTTGCCTATGCCACTTATGCTGAAGGCGATGCTCCCAGCGTCGTCATCGGCTGGGATTCGCGGATGCGGGTCTTCACGACGCTCTATCCGAACCGGGCCATCGTCTATATCGAGAGAAACGGCAATCAGCACTGCACAGGATTCATGATCAGCCCCAATACGGTGGCGACGGCCGGACACTGCGTTCATACAGGAGGGAGTCGCGGCTCCTGGTATGATCGGACGACACTCCGGGTCTTTGCTGGCCGGAATGGGGGAGCCAGCCCGTTTGGATCCTGCACAGTCCGCCGCCTCCACTCGGTTGTGGGCTGGACACGGGACGCCAACAGAAACTTCGACTATGGCGCCATGCGCCTCAACTGCACTGTCGGCAGCACGACCGGCTGGTTCGGCATGTACAGCCTGGGCGCAACCGGTGCCTTCCTCAACGAGCCATTGATCGTCAGCGGCTATCCCGGTGACAAGGCGCGCCAACAGTGGCTCAGTGCCGACAAGGTACGGCAGTCACTCTCGCATCAGGTGAGATACCGCGCCGACACCATCGGTGGCCACAGCGGCAGCCCCCTCTGGAGCGACCGCAACAACGCTCTGCACGCGGCGGGAGCATGGGCCTATGGTATCCACACCTTCGGCAACTCGACGTCCAGCATAAATGGCGGCACGCGGCTGCGTCAGGCTGTGATCAACAACTATATCAACTGGATCAATCTGAACTGACGGCCCCCCGCAAGCCTGCGGACTAGCGGCTGCGGGACTTGCGACAGCGTTGCGGCGGGGGGGGGGGGCGCGGGGCGCGCAGC
>JAEYRQ010000481.1 GCA_023435545.1 Pseudomonadota bacterium
CGAGCATCAGCTCGGTGTCGGAAAGAAGGGAATGCCCGTCAGCCCGATTGACGATCTGCCCCCCAAACCCTGGCGGCAGATCCCGACGCTCTCCTACGGCGAAGGATCACCGGGGATGCGTCTGCTCTGCGGCTACCTGAAGTGCGACACTGCAGGATTGCGCACGCTCAAGACGGCAATGCCGCCGCTGATTCACGTCAGCACGGCGGAGGGTGACGGCGCGGCGTGGCTGCGCGCGACGATCGGGCAGATCGTGGCCGAGGTGGACAGGCCGCGATCCGGTGGATTGTCGCTGCTGGAGCGCCTGACCGAGATCATGCTGATCGAGCTTCTGCGCCTGCAGATCGCCACGGCGGAGCCGGGGGCGACCGGCTGGCTGGCGGCACTTGCCGATCCCGCTCTCAGCCGCTGCCTGTCGAGGATCCACGACGATCCGGCGCGCGAGTGGACGGTGGGAGACCTCGCCGCCGCGGCCGGGCTGTCGCGCAGCACGCTGAGCGATCGGTTCGAAACCGTGCTCGGGACCTCGCCGATGCGCTATGTGCGCGACTGGCGCCTGCATCTGGCTGGAGTGGCGCTCGCCACCACGAGTCGGACGATTGCGACCATCGCCGACGAATCCGGCTACAGCACGGAGGCCGCGTTCAGCCGTGCCTTCTCACGCGCCTACGGCGTCCCCCCGGCCACGTGGCGACATCGCAGGATGGCGACCCGCTGAGGCGGACCCGGGACAACCGGCTCGGAGCGCCCTGATCGAGCCTCTTCAGTCCGACGGGAACTCGATCCCGGCTTCCTGCGCCGTCGCCGTTTCCGCGATGCGGTCATAGACACAGACGAAGGATGCCGGCGGCTCGTTCTGCATGTGCTCCTGGGGCCACAGACCTTTGATGAACATCACCAGCACCTCGTCGAACACCAGCGGCTCGGCCAGAACCCTTGGACCGGCGAGCCCCACCGCCTCCAGGCAGGCGGCGCGGGCTATGGTGAAGAGCTCCGCCCAGGATTCTTCGGTCGAAGCATTAGCGGGTGCCGCCGACAGGACGACCGCCGTCAACAGACCCAGGCCGGCGGTTCGCGATCTGCGCATCACACCTCCACCGCCTTCCCGCGCTCCGGCACCACGACCCCTGCCCCGCCCATCGCCTCGACGAACTTGTCTGCAGTCTGGTCGATGATCGGGAACGTGCCGAAATGGCAAGGGATGATGGTCTGGAACGAGAAGTAGCGGCGGCAGGCCATGGCCGCCAGTTCCGCGCCCATGGTGAAGCGGTCGCCGATCGGGACGATGCCGATCGATGGCGAGTAGATCTCGTTGATCAGCGCCATGTCGGAGAAGATGTCGGTGTCGCCCATGTGGTAGAGCGTCTTGCCCGGTTCCGCCTTCGGGATAAACACGATGCCGGCGGGATTGCCGAGATAGAGCGGCTTGCCGTCGATGATCTCGGAGGAGGAGTGCCAGGCCTGGACGAAGGCCAGCGAGAAGTCGTCGAAGTGCTGGCGGCCGCCGTGGTTGCCGGGGCTGAAGTTCTCGACACCTTGGCCCGCCAGATACATGCAGACTTCGAAATTGGCGATCAGCGTCGCCCCCGTCGCCTTGCAGATGGCAACCGCATCGCCAATGTGGTCGGAATGGCCGTGGGTGAGCGCGACATGGGTCGCCCCGGCGTAAGCCTCCTCGACGCTGCCTTTCCAGGTCGGGTTGCCGCTCAGGAACGGGTCGATCATCACCACCGCGCTGCCGGTCTCGACGCGGAAGGCGGAATGTCCGAACCAGGTGATCTTCATGGCGCTGTTCTCCCTCGCTCCTGCCAGCCTCGGTCTTGCCAGACTGCCGCCGTCCGGCGGTTCCGGCGGAACGTAGCGCGGGGGCCGTCGGCCAACAACCGCCGTCGGCTCGTGACCCGCGTCATCCCGGACGGCCATCAGGCCGATCCGGGATCGGCAGGATACGACCGAAGTCGAGCAGCTACCCGATCCCGGCTCTACGCTTCTCTCCGGCCGGGATGACGCCGGCGCGGTATCTGGCTACTTGAAACGCGCCGGAGCTGCTACGAGGGCGCCATGTCCAAGCCGACCGCCGAACCGACCGCCGATCCCGCAGCCTTCGCCGCCCGACTGCCGGAGCGCGGGGCGCTGATCGGGCTCGACCATGGCGAGCGAACCGTCGGCGTCGCGCTGAGCGATCCGGGCCGGCGCATCGCCTCCCCGCTCACCGGCGTCCGCAAGGGCAAGTTCACTCAGACCGGTGCGGAGATCGCCCGGCTCTGCGAGGCGCATGCGGTGGCGGGTCTTGTCGTCGGCCTGCCGCTCAACATGGACGGCAGCACGGGGCCGAGCGCCCAGTCGGCGCGCGCCTTCGCCCGCAACCTCGCTGCCCTCACCAGCCTGCCGGTGCTGATGTGGGACGAGCGGCTGTCGACGGCGGCGGTGACGCGGACGCTGATCGAGGCGGATGCGAGCCGCCGGCGGCGGGCCGAGGTGGTCGACAAGATGGCGGCGGCCTTCATCCTGCAGGGCGCGCTCGACCGGCTCTCCCGCCTCCCCGACCCGCGCGGAGGCGCCTGACCACAACTTGGGCAGACTTGCGGCTCCCAATTACACCCGGACTGACGTAAAGATAGCGGGGGAATCGTCCTTCCGGCTCCAGGTGGGGGCCTGCCGCCGCGAAGGCCCCTTCGGGGCTCGGACCATGCCATACCCTGATCTCGCGCTGCTCGCGCTGCAGCTCGTGTTCTACGTCTCTGTGATGATGCTGCTGTTCGGGCTGAGGCACCGGTACGGCATCGGCATCTTTTTCTGCGCGCTCGGCGCGATGCATTTCCTGGAGACCTATTTGGCGGCGACCTTCTATGTCGCCGTCCCTGGAGGGGTCATCGTCTCGCCGGGCTCGCCGATCCTGTTCGCCGGCAAGATCCTGCTGCTGCTGCTCGTATACATCCGGGAGGACGCGACGGCTGTCCGCCAGCCGATCTACGGCCTGTTCGCCGGCAATGTGCTGATGATCGGCCTGGTCGCGATCTTGCGTCGCACCGAGGTCGTGCAGGGGATCGGGCCGGCACCCGACTTCCTGTTCATGGACCAGATGGGCCTGTTGATGCTGTGGGGCACGGTGCTGCTGCTCGCTGACGGCATCCTGATCATCCTCGTCTACGAGCATATCGGCCGATGGTTCGGGCGGCACCTCACCCTGCGGATTGCGATCAGCGGCGTCGTGGTGCTCACCTTCGACCAGTTCCTGTTCTGGCCGGTGCTGCATCTCGTCACCGACGTTCCGCTGGTGACCCTGTTCAGCGGCTGGGCCGCCAAGTCGGCGACGGCAATCACATGCGCGCTGCTGGTCGGCGCCTACCTTCGCTTCGTCGAGAAGAGGATGTTCGACGGGTTCAGCCATCCACGCCTTGCCGACGTCTTCGACGCGCTGACCTATCGGCAGCGCTACGAGCGGCTGCTAGAGGCCGCCGGCCGCGACGGGCTGACCGGCGTCGGCGATCGCGGCCGCATGGAGAGCGAGTGCGAGCAGGAGGTGGCACGGACGCTCGCGCGCGGCGTGCCGATGAGCATCCTCCTGATCGACATCGACAACTTCAAGGCCGTGAACGACGAGAACGGCCATATCGCGGGCGACGCGGCGCTGAGAACGCTGGCTGCCATGCTGCAGGCGAGCCTGCGCGATGTCGACCGGGTCTATCGCTTCGGCGGGGACGAGTTTGTCGTACTGGGGAAGGGTCTCGGGACCGCCGACGCGTCGCGGCTGGCCGAGCGGCTGCGCCGGCAGACGGCCGAGCTCAGGCTCGAGGGCGTGCGCGGCCCGTTCACGATCAGCATCGGCGTGGCGACGGGCCCGGACGACGGCAGGACCTTCATTGAACTCCTGGGGCAGGCAGACCAGCGACTCTACTCGGCGAAGGGCGACGGCCGGAACCGCATCGTGACCGGGGACAGTGATCGCACCCGAGCCGGTGACGGCGACGGCCGCCTGATGCATCCGACCTGACGGCCCCGGGGGTACCGTCCTGGGGACAAGTCCGGAATCGGCCGCCCGGGTTCGCGTTCACGCTTGTCGATACCGGCCGATGGCCCTATACGCACGGCTTTGATGAACCTCGCCCCGACGCCTGCGCCGATCTCCTTCCGCCACCGGCACTTGCTGGGCATCGCGGACCTGTCCCCGGCCGAGATCACAGCGCTGCTCGATCTGTCCGACGGCTTCGTCGAATTCAACCGCCGGCAGGACAAGAAGCTCTCGACGCTGCGCGGCCGCACCCAGATCAACCTGTTCTTCGAGGCCTCGACCCGCACCCAGAGTTCGTTCGAACTGGCCGGCAAGCGGCTCGGCGCCGACGTGATGAACATGTCGGTCGGCTCGTCCTCGGTGAAGAAGGGCGAGACGCTGATCGATACGGCAGTCACGCTGCACGCGATGCATCCCGACATCATCGTCGTCAGGCACCACTCGGCCGGCGCGGTGGAACTGCTCGCCCGCAAGGTTGGCTGCTCGGTCGTCAATGCCGGCGATGGTGCCCACGAGCACCCGACCCAGGCGCTGCTCGACGCGCTGACCATCCGCCGCCACACCGGGCGGCTGGAGGGGCTGACGGTCGCGATCTGCGGCGACATCCTGCACAGCCGCGTCGCCCGCTCGAACATCATCCTGCTCAACGCCATGGGGGCACGGGTGCGGGTCGTCGCGCCCTCGACGCTCCTGCCGGCGGCGATCGACAGGTTCGGCGTCGAGGTCCATCGCGATATGCGCGCGGGTCTGCGCGACGCGGACGTGGTGATGATGCTGCGCCTGCAGCGCGAACGGATGGACGGCTCGTTCGTGCCGTCGGTGCGCGAGTACTTCCACTATTTCGGGCTCGACGCGGAGAAGCTCGCTTTGGCGAAGCCAAATGCGCTGGTCATGCATCCGGGCCCCATGAACCGGGGTGTCGAGATCGATTCTGACATCGCCGACGGGCCGCAGAGCCTGATTCGCGAGCAGGTTGAAATGGGCGTGGCGGTGCGCATGGCGGTGCTCGACGCGCTGGCGCGCAACCTGCCCAACGAGTGAGGACGCGGTAATGCCGGTCTGGGGATCACCGGAACCGTTCGAGCGGCAATCTGCCGCCCCGCTCGGATTTCACAATGTCAGGCTGATCGACCCGTCCTCCGGGCGCGACGAGATCGGCGGGATCTTCGCCAGGGGCGGCGTGATCGTGGATGTCGGTCCGCACCTCGTCCGCGACAGCTTTCCGGAAGGGGCCGAGGTGATCGACGGCGGCGGCTGCGTGGTGGCGCCTGGCCTCGTCGACATGCGCGTGTTCACCGGCGAACCGGGCTTCGAGCATCGGGAAACGCTGGCGACCGCCAGCCGGGCGGCGGCAGCCGGCGGCGTCACCACGATGGTCTGCATGCCTGATACCGAACCGGCGATCGACGATGTCGCGCTCGTCGACTACGTGCAGCGGCTCGCCCGCGACACCGCGATCGTGCGGGTACGGCCGATGGCGGCGCTCACCAAGGGCCTGGCCGGCATCGAGATGACCGAGATCGGGCTCTTGTCCCGCGCCGGCGCTGTCGCCTTCACAAGTGGCCGCAAAGCGCTGACCAGCGCGCGGCTGATGCGCCGGGCGCTGACCTATGCGCGGGATTTCGGCGCGCTGATCGTGCATCACGTCGAGGACCCGGATCTGGTCGGCGACGGCGTCATGAACGAGGGCGAGACCGCGGCCCGGCTCGGGCTGAGGGGCATCCCCGCCGAAGCCGAGACGATCATGTTGAGTCGCGACCTGCAGCTGGTCGGGCTCGCCGGGGGCCGCTATCATGCCGCCCAGATCTCGGCGGCGGCATCGCTCGACCACCTGCGCCGGGCGCGCGACGCGGGCCTTCCCGTGACGTCCGGTGTCTCCATCAACAATCTCACGCTCAACGAGATCGACGTCGGCGCCTACCGCACCTTCTTCAAGCTGTCGCCGCCGCTGAGAAGCGAGAACGATCGGCAGGCGCTGGTCGCCGCAGTGGCGGAGGGGCTGATCGACGTTATTGTCTCGAGCCACGACCCGCAGGACGTCGAAACCAAGCGCCATCCGTTCGCCGAGTGTGAGGACGGCGCGATCGGTCTCGAGACGCTGCTCGCTGCTGCCTTGAGGCTGCATCATTCCGAGGAGGTGCCGCTGGCGCGGCTGATGGATGCGCTGTCGACGCGGCCGGCGGCGATCCTGGGGCTCGACGCGGGAACGCTGGAGCCGGGCCGGCCAGCTGATCTCGTCTATTTCGACCCGAACCTGCCTTGGGTGGTGGACGCCAACCTGTTGTCCTCCCGCTCCAAGAACACGGCATTCGAGAACGCGCGCCTGCAGGGCCGGGTGCTGCGTACCGTCGTTGCCGGGCGAACGGTCTACGACTACGCTGGCGGCTGACGCCGAGGGACGGGAAATCCGATGCCGGATCAGATGAGCTGGAGCCTCGCGCTGCCCTATCTGGTCGCGGCATTGGCCGGGGGCTATCTGCTCGGCTCGATACCGTTCGGCCTGATCCTGACGCGCATGGCGGGCCTCGGCGACGTCAGGGCCATCGGTTCCGGCAACATCGGCGCGACCAACGTGCTGCGCACCGGACGCAAGGGCCTGGCGGCCGCAACGCTGGTCGGAGACGCGCTCAAGGGAACCGTCGCCGTCCTCGCCTTTGGAGCGCTGTGGGGGCCGGCCGCCGCGCTCGTTGCCGGGTTCGGGGCCTTCGTCGGCCACCTCTTCCCCATCTGGCTGAAGTTCAAGGGCGGCAAGGGCGTGGCGACCTATATCGGCGTGTTGCTGGAATTGTTCTGGCCCGCCCCCCTGATCTTCGCGGGGATGTGGATCGCGATCGCCTGGTTCAGCCGGTACTCGTCGCTGTCGGCTCTGATCGCCAGCGCGCTCACCCCGATCGTGCTGGTGCTGTTCGACCGGATGCAGGCTGCTGAACTTTTCGCGGTCCTGACGGTCCTGCTGTTCTTCGCCCACCGCGCCAATATCGGCCGGCTGATACGCGGCGAGGAGACGCGCATCGGCGACCGGTCGGCGTCGTCGTGACCGAGGAGGGCCGAACGGCGCATCCGGCGCTGTCGGCCGCGCAGAAGCTCGACTGGCTGCGGCTGTTGCGCAGCGAGAACGTCGGCCCGATCACCTTCCGTGCGCTCATCAACCGATTCGGCGGGGCGGCCGAGGCCCTGGAGGCCCTGCCTCGGCTGTCCGCCAAAGGCGGCCTTTCGCGATCAATCAGGATCTGCTCACGCGAGGCAGCGGAACGGGAGATCGCCGCGGCCGATCGGCTGGGTGCAATGCTGCTCGCCTGGGGTGATGCCGGGTATCCGCCGCTGCTGGCCCGCGTCGAGGATGCGCCGCCACTGGTCTACGTGGCAGGCGACGTCGCCGTGAGCGACCTGCCTGCCGTCGCAATCGTTGGCTCGCGCAACTGCTCGGCGGTCGGCCGCCGGATGGCGGCGACGATCGCCGCACAACTTGCCCGCGAAGGCTTCGCGGTCGTCTCCGGGCTCGCCCGCGGGATCGACGCGGCCGCCCATGAGGCGAGCCTCGGCACGGGCACCATCGCGGTCCTGGCCGGCGGCCTCGGCCGACTGTATCCGCCGGAACACGCTGGTCTCGCCGCCGCGATCCGCGAGACCGGGCTGCTGCTCACCGAGATGCCGCCCGACC
>JAEYRQ010000519.1 GCA_023435545.1 Pseudomonadota bacterium
AAGACTGGGCGAATTGGCGCCCGGTAGCGCGCGAGGTGGACGACGCGGAGGTGTCCGGTCGCATCGCCGCCCGCGCCGCTGCGCGCGCCGCCAAGAACTGGGCCGAGGCCGACCGTATCCGCGACGAACTCGCCGCGATGGGCAGCGCCCTGAAGGACGCCAAGGACCCGGCGACGGGCGAACTGGTGACGACCTGGGAGGTGGCGCGGTGAACGTCGACCAGACGGCCCATCGCCCCGGCGCTCCGTGCCGCCGGCGCGAACCAGGTGAGGGGCCGTCAATGAAACGCGCAAAGGACACCCCATGACCAACGACCCTGACCACCCCTCCGACTCGAAGCACACCTGGCACGACGACACGCCGTTCCCGCGTCGATGGATCGGCTATGTCGTGCTGAAGGTGGCGATCATCGTGCTCGCGGTGCTGGTCGCGCTGTGGTGGTACGGTCTTGTCTGAGGATCTCGCAATGGAACGCACGCCCGTGATGACCGGCGGTTGCCAGTGCGGTGCCATCCGCTATGCCATGTTCGGCGAACTCGACCAACCGCATATCTGCCACTGCCGCATGTGCCAGAAGGCGGTCGGCGGCCTGTTCTCGGCGCTTGCGGCGAACGCGGACCAGGAGTTCGTCGTCACCCGCGGGGCGATCGCGACGTTCCGCTCCTCCGACCTCGTCGAGCGCGGCTTCTGCGCGGATTGCGGCACGCCGCTCACCTTCCGCTATCTCGGATCGGGGCGAACCAACGTCTCGATCGGCTCGATGGACGAGGCCTCCTGCGTCGTCCCCGAATTCCAGATGGGGATCGAGGCGCGCATGCCGTGGTTCGGAGACCTGCCAAGCCTCTACGAACTGACGACCGAGGCCGCAGCCGAGCACAGCGGCCATCAGGAAGAGATCGCGGCGGTGGCCCGCACCAACCATCAGCACCCCGACCACGACACGGCCGACTGGCCGGTCAGGAATGAGAACCGATGACCGAGCGCCTCTATCTCTTCGACACGACCCTGCGCGATGGCGCGCAGACGCCGGGGATCGACTTCTCGGTCGAGGACAAGATCCTGATCGCCTCGCTGATCGAGCGCGCCGGCATCGACTATGTCGAAGGGGGCTGGCCGGGCGCAAACCCGACCGACACCGAGTTCTTCGCCGAAAAGCGCACGAAGCGCGCGACCTTCACCGCCTTCGGCATGACCAAGCGGGCCGGGCGATCGCTGTCCAACGATCCCGGTTTGTCGGCAGTCCTGGACGGATCGGCGGATGCAGTTTGCCTCGTCGCCAAGACGTGGGACTTCCATGTGACGGTGGCGCTTGGCACGACGCTGGAGGAAAACCTGGAGGCGATCCGCGAATCCGTGGCGGCCGTCCGCGCGCGCGGGCGCGAGCCGATGATCGACTGCGAGCACTTCTTCGACGGGTACAGGCACAACCGTGACTACGCGCTCGCCTGCGCGGTCGCGGCGCACGAGGCCGGCGCGCGCTGGGTGGTCCTCTGCGACACGAATGGCGGCACGCTGCCGGAGGAGGTTGAGCGGATTGTCGCCGACGTCGCCCGCCATGTGCCCGGCGACCGGCTCGGCATCCATGCCCACGACGATACCGGCAATGCGGTCGCCAATTCGCTGGCCGCGGTCCGTGCCGGCGCCCGCCAGATCCAGGGAACCCTCAACGGCATCGGCGAGCGCTGCGGCAATGCCAATCTCATCACGCTGATCCCGACGCTGAAGCTGAAGCCCGGCTACGCGGAGCGCTTCGAGACCGGTGTTTCGGACGACGCGCTGGCCCATCTCACCCAGGTTTCCCGCGCCTTCGACGAGATTCTCAATCGCGCCCCGGCCCGCCAGGCGCCCTATGTCGGTGAGGCCGCCTTCGCCACCAAGGCAGGTCTGCATGCCTCGGCCATCCTCAAGGACCCCGCGACCTACGAGCACGTCGCGCCGGAAACGGTCGGCAACCGCCGCCGGGTGCTTGTCTCCGACCAGGCGGGACGTTCCAACATTATGGCCGAGCTCGAGCATCTGGGGATCACAGCCGAACGCGACGATCCGCGCATCGGCACGCTGCTCGATGAGGTGAAGCGCCGGGAGGCGGAGGGCTGGGCCTACGAGGCGGCGGACGCCTCGTTCGAGCTCCTTGCCCGCCGCACGCTCGGCAAGGTGCCGGAGTTCTTCCGGGTGGAGAGCTTCCGGGTGCTGGTGGAGCGCCGCTACAACGCCGTCGGCGAGCTGGTCACGGTCTCCGAGGCAACCGTCAAGGTCACCGTCGACGGCGACACGCTGATGTCGGTGGGCGAGGGCAACGGCCCGGTCAATGCGCTCGACCAGGCCATCCGCAAGGATCTCGGCCGCTTCCAGGGCTTCATCGAGGACCTGGAGCTTGCGGACTACAAGGTGCGCATCCTCAACGGCGGCACCGGCGCCACCACTCGGGTGCTGATCGAGAGCCGCGATGGCGCGGGCAATCGCTGGTCAACGGTCGGCGTGTCGCCCAACATCGTCGACGCCTCGTTCCAGGCGCTGGTGGATTCGATCACCTGGAAGCTCCTGAAGGCCGGCGCGGTTCCCTCAGGTGCTGCCACGCGGCCTGCGCTCACATCCGCTCGGTGACGTCCGCGTCGGCGAGCGTACCTGCCGGAATCGCGGCCAGCCGGGTACGCAGGCGCGGGACGATCTCGTCGATCGTGTCGACCACCAGGTAGTCCACCTCGAGGCCGGGTCGGATGAACAATTCGGCGCGCATGTGGGCGAGCAGCGCGTTGAGCGGGTCCCAGTAGCCGGCAATGTTGGCCAGTGCCACCGGCTTGGCGTGGCGGCCGAGCTGCGCCCAGGTCAGCATCTCGACCGTCTCCTCCAGCGTGCCGAGCCCGCCGGGCAGCGCCACGAAGGCATCCGCCTTGTCGAACATCAGACGTTTGCGCTCATGCATGTCCTCGGTGACGATGAGTTCCTGTACGTCCTCAAGCATCCGCTCGCGCTCGATCAGGAACTTGGGGATGACCCCCGTGACCGTTCCGCCGTGGAGGAGGACGGAACGGGCAACGGTACCCATCAGCCCGAGGCTGCCGCCGCCATAGACCAGTCCGATGCCGGACTCAGCCATTCGCCGCCCCAGCCGCTCGGCGGCTTCTCCGAACTCCGGATTCTGTCCGCTGCCCGATCCGCAGTAGACGCAAATATTCTTCAATGCGCTCATTGTCCTCGTCGATGTTCGGCCCCGTGGGGCGTTGGCGGTGGACGGCGCCGCCATTTTGCGGTGGCGCCCTTGTCCTTTCTTCCCTCAACATATAGGTGAGATGTGAACGGGAGATACGCCGACGTTCGGGGGGTGGCTGCCCACCGCGGGCGATATAACCTCATCCCAGCGACCTGTCGCGCCCCGTAACGCCACCGCGCGGAGGCGGTCCGGAATGCCCCTGTCGACCAAGCTCATCGCCTATATCATCGCCGGCTTCGCCGTACTCGGCGCAGGCCTGTACGGCATCTACGAAGGTACCGACCTGCTGAAGCGGCCCGAAGTCGTCGAGGAAGCGGCTCCCGCCGTGCCGGACGCGCAGGATGAGACCGATACCGCCGCACCTGGCACGGCGATAGCGCCGAGCTTCGATCTGGTTCGGGTAGAGCCGTCGGGCGAGATCGTCGCAGCCGGCCAGTCCTCTCCCACCGCGCGCGTCGAACTCGTTTTGACGGACGGGGTTCTCGCGGAGGCAGTGGCGAATGCCGGCGGCGAGTGGGCGCTGGTGTCCGATCGCGCCCTCGATCCTGGGACTTACGACCTCCTGGTGCGCGCAACGGGTCCAGATGGCGAGGGCGACATGGTCGAGGGCGACCGCGTCACGGTTGTCATTGAGGGGCCTGACCGTACGCCTTTGGTCGCCGTGACCCCGCCGGACGAGCCGACCCGCGTGGTGCAGCAGCCCGAGCCCGGCGAGGAGCAGGTGGCAGGGGCCGATGCGCCGGCTGAATCAGCCCCGGAGCCGTCCGCCGAGACGCCTGCCGCCGCAGCCGGAACCGATGTCGCCGAAGCTCCGGCGGCCGCCCCGGACGAAACCGGACAGGAATCGGATACCGCGATGGCGC
>JAEYRQ010000094.1 GCA_023435545.1 Pseudomonadota bacterium
CGACAAGGCCGCCGCGCGTGCGGCGGAGTTCGGCATCCAGCGGGTCTACGACGACCCGGCGGCCCTGTTCGGCGATGGCGGCTTCGAGATCGCCGACATCGCCGCCTCAGTTGGAGCGCACGTGCCACTGACTCGAATGGCCGCCGATTGTGGCGTCCACGTCATGCTGCAGAAGCCGATGGCCGAAACCGTCGCGGAGGCCGAGACACTGGTCGGGCATGTCGGCGACCGGGTGCGCTTCATGGTGCACGAGAACTACCGCTTCCGCCCGCACTACATGCTGGTGCGCAGTTGGATCGATGAGGGGCGGATCGGCAATCCGAGGCATGCAGCGATCTCCTGCCGCGGGTCTGGTCTCTGTCCGCGCGAGGGCGACGTCCCGTTCCTGATCGAGCGCCAGCCCTATCTGACGGGCTTTCGCCGCAACCTCGTCTTCGAGTCGATGATCCACCACCTCGACGTGCTGCGCTGCCTGTGCGGGCCGCTCAAGGTCGTCGCCGCGCGGCTGAACCAGCTCGCCGACGGATTGCCGGGCGAGGACACCGCGGCGATCCTGCTCGAAGGCGAGGACGGCTTCATCGCCACCGCCGACGGCTCGATCTGCGCGCCAGGCTATCCGCCCCTGCACGGCGACAGGCTGGAAGTGATCGGCACGCGCGGCACGATCATCATGGACTACGACCGCGTCTATCTGGTCGGGCGGGAGGACGAGGCCGTCCAGGTCGACCTGCTCGGCCGGTACCAGGAGTGCTTCGACACGGCGATGTCGGCGTTCCTGGCGGGCCTGCGGGACGGCAAGCCGTTCGAGACCGACCGCCTCGACAATCTGGAGACGATGCGGCTAATGGAATCGGTGTATCGCGCCGCGGGCGTGGAGGTCGTCTGATGAACAGGCCCGAAACCGACCTCACGCCGGATGTCGACCCGGTCGCCATCGACCGGCTGTTCGACATAACCGGACTGCGGATCTTCATACCCGGCGGCTACGGCGCGATCGGCGAGGCGACCGCGCTCGCGATGGCGCGGCGTGGCGCCGTCGTGACGATCGCCGGACGGAACGGTGAACGTGCGGAAGCGCTGGCCGCGTGTATCGTGTCGAGCGGCGGCAAGGCGTTCGGGTTCGCCCTCGACGTCCGGAATGCGGGTGAGATCGAGACTGTGACCAGCAAGGCGGTGGACGCCATGGGCGGCATCGACGTGCTGGTGAACTGCGTCGGCATCCAGCGCGAGCAGGCGCTGCTCGACGTCACCCCGGAAGCCTTCGACGACATCTACCAGGTCAATCTGAAGTCGGCGATGTTCCTTGGCCAAGCGGCAGCACGCCAGCAGATCGTGCAGGGCGGCGGCGGCCGCCAGATTCATCTGCTTTCGGTACGTTCGCAACTTGCGTTGCGCGGACGCGGCTATTCCGGCTACTGCGCGACCAAGGGCGGCCTTGCGATGCTGGTCAAGCAGCACGCGATGGAGCTTGCGCCGCACAACATCACGGTGAACGGCGTCGCACCCACCTTCATCCGCTCCGAGCGCATCCGGCCTCACCTGGAGCGTGCGGGATTCCGCGACTTCATCCTCGAGCGCAATCCGCTCGGCCGGATCGGGGAGCCGCTGGAGGTCGTCGGACAGATCATCGCCTTTGCGGCGCCCGCAGGCAGCTATATGACCGGCCAGATCGTCTTTATCGACGGCGGCGTGACGGCCAGCCAATGAACTGACCTCCAGCGGCCAGGAGGACGGCGGCAACTCATGCCGCGACCGCCTGGCGGATCGCGCCGGAGAGCCTGCCGACCAGTTCCTCGATCTGGGCGTCCTCGATGATGAAGGGCGGAGCGAGCAGCACGTGGTCGCCGCGCTGGCCGTCGATCGTGCCGCCCATCGGATAGCAGATCAGCCCGGCCTCGAAGGCCAGATCCTTGATCCTGCGGTGAATGCCCAGCGACGGCTCGAACGGCGCCTTGGTCTCGCGGTCGGCAACCAGTTCGATGCCGCGGAACAGGCCACGGCCGCGGATGTCGCCGACATGCGGGTGCTGGCCGAGTTCGGATACCAGCGCTGCCTGGAGCTTCGCGCCCTGTTCCCGAACGCGAGGAAGAAGCCCGCGGCCGAGGATCGCGCCCAGCACCGCATTGGCGGCGGCGGCGGCCATCGGGTGGCCCATATAGGTGTGGCCATGCTGGAAGAAGCCCGATCCTGCCGCGATCGCCTCATAGATGCGGTCCGAGGCGAGCAGCGCCCCGATCGGCTGGTAGCCGGCGCCCAGCCCCTTGGCGATGGTGATCATGTCGGGGGCGATGCCATCCTCCTCGCAGGCGAACAGACGCCCCGTCCGCCCCATGCCGCACATCACCTCGTCGAGGATCAGCAGGACGCCGTGGCGGTTGCAGATCTCGCGGATGCGCCTGAAGTAGCCCGGCACCGCCGGCACGGCGCCAGCCGTCGCCCCGACCACCGGTTCGGCGATGAAGGCCATGACGTTCTCGGCGCCGAGCCGCCGGATCTCGGCCTCCAGTTCGTCGGCTACCCGCAGACCGAAAGCCTCGACGCTCTCGCCCTCCTGGCGATCGCGATACTCGTAGCAGGGGGCGATATGGCTGGTCTCCACCAGAAGCGGCGCGAACTGCCTGCGCCGCCAGGCATTGCCGCCGGCTGCGAGCGCGCCGAGCGTGTTGCCGTGATAACTCTGCCGCCGCGCGATCACCCGATGGCGCTGCGGCTGGCCGATCTCGAGGAAATACTGCCGCGCCAGCTTGATCGCGGCCTCCACCGCCTCCGACCCGCCCGAGACGAGATAGACCCTCGCGATTCCCTCCGGCGCATGCGCGATCAGCGTATCGGCCAGCGATTCCGCCGCATCCGATGTGAAGAAGCCTGTGTGCGCGAAGGCCAGGCTGTCGAGCTGTGCGTGCAGCGCGGCGCGGACGTCGGGGTCTGAATGGCCGAGGCAGGACACCGCCGCGCCGCCCGAGCCGTCGAGATAGCGCTTTCCCGCGGCATCGACGATGTAGCACCCCTCCCCGCGCGCGGCCACGGGCAGGTTCGCCTTCGTGGAGCGTCCGAAAACGTGCCCGGGCATGGCGTCTCGTCCTTTTCCCTGATCCAGTCTCGCAAATCCAATTGCACTGATCGAGATAATGCGCAAATCTATTTGCGCCTTCATTGGGTGAACCGCGACAACCGCCCCGCAAACAGGGAGACCCGCACATGCAGAAAATTCTGGCGCTCGCCGCCGCCGCCGGCCTGGCCTTCGGAATCGGCGCCGCTCAGGCCGGAGACCTGATCGTCGCCACCGACACCGCCTTCGTGCCCTTCGAGTTCAAGGAAGGCGACAAGTATGTCGGGTTCGACATCGACCTGTGGGATGCGATCGCGACCGAACTGGGCGTGACCTACGAACTGCGTCCGATGGATTTCGCGGGCATCATCCCGGCCTTGCAGACCGGCCAGGTGGACGTCGCGCTCGCCGGCATCACCATCAAGCCGGAGCGGCAGGAGGTGATCGACTTCTCCGACGGCTACTACGACAGCGGCTTCCTGCTGATGGTGCCCGCCGACAGCACGATCACCGGCGAAGCCGATCTGGCGGGCAAGTCGCTCGCCGTGAAGACCGGCACCTCGGCTTCGGACTATGCGGAAGCGAACTTCAAGGATACCGAACTGCGCAAATTCCCCAACGTCGACAACGCCTATCTGGAGCTGCGCGCCGGCGGCGTCGATGCGGCAATGCACGACACGCCGAACGTCCTCTACTACATCGCCACCGCCGGCGACGGCAAAGTCAAGGCCGTGGGCGCGCAGATGATGGCGCACGAATACGGCATCGGCTTTCCCAAGGGCAGCGAGCTGACCGCCAAGGTCAACGTCGCGCTGGCCAACATGAAGGCCGACGGGCGCTACGACGCCCTCTACGAGAAGTGGTTCGGCACCAAGCCCGGCAACTGATCCGCCAAAGCGGGTGCGGCCGGGCGACCCGGCCGGCCGCGCCCCTTCCTCACACGCCAGCGGAGGGCCGCATGCAGACCGACTGGTCCGTTGTCCTGACCTTTCTTCCGCAGCTCATGGCTGGCGCGAAGATCACGATCCAGATCACCGTCTTCGGCCTTCTGGGTGGCACGATCATCGGCACGTTGGCCGGGCTCATGCGCGCCTACGGCGGCCCGGTGCTCAACGCTATCGCCTTCGCCTACATCGAGCTGATCCGCGGCACCCCTATCGTCGTGCAGGTGATGTTCCTTTACTTCGCCATGCCGGTGCTGGTCGGACTCCGCGTCGATCCGATGTCGGCGGCGATCCTCGCCATCATCGTCAATGCGGGCGCCTACATCGCCGAGATCGTGCGCGGCGCGTTCCTGTCGATCTCCAAGGGCCTGAGCGAGGCGGGGCTGGCGCTCGGCCTGCCGCAATGGAAGGTGCTGGTCTATATCCTCGGGCCGGTTGCATTCCGGCGCCTCATCCCGCCGCTCGGCAACCAGTTCATCGTCAGCCTCAAGGACACCTCGCTGTTCATCGTGATCGGCGTCGGCGAACTGACCCGGACGGGCCAGGAGATCATGGCCGCGAACTTCCGTGCGGTGGAGATCTGGACCGCCGTCGCCGTCTTCTACCTGATCCTGACCGGCACGATGACGGTTGCGCTCCGCATCGTGGAGAAACGCATGAGGATGCTGTGAGCATCATCCAGTTCCGCAAGACCTCGAAGCATTTCGGCGAGTTGAAGGTGCTCGACGAGGTCGACCTGACAATCGACGTGGGCGAGGTCGTCGTGGTGATCGGCCCGTCCGGGTCGGGCAAGTCCACGCTTCTGCGTTGCATCAACGGGCTGGAACAGATCTCCGGCGGCGACCTCGTCATGGACGGGATCAGCGTGCGCGCGGGCAAGAAGCAGTTGCGCCTGATCAGGCAGGAAGCAGGGATGGTGTTCCAGCAGTTCAACCTGTTTCCGCAGATGACCGCGCTGGAGAACGTCGCCTTCGGGCCGCGCAGGGTGCGTGGCGTCGCCGCGGCCGAGGCGCGCAGGCAGGCGATGGAACTGCTCGACAAGGTGGGCCTGCGGGAGAAGGCCGGACACTACCCCTCCGAGCTGTCGGGAGGCCAGCAGCAGCGCGTGGCGATTGCCCGCGCGCTCGCGGTGCGTCCGAAGGTCATGCTGTTCGACGAGCCAACTTCGGCGCTCGATCCCGAACTGAAGCAGGAGGTGCTCGCGGTGATGCGGCAACTGGCCCTGGAGGGGATGACGATGCTCGTCGTCACCCACGAGATGGCCTTCGCCAAGCAGGTCGGCACACGGCTGATCTTCATGGAGCACGGCAAGATCTCGGTCGACGGCAACCCGCGCGAGGTGATCGAGAACCCGCCCAGCGAGCGCCTGAGGGATTTCCTGCAGCATGTCGAATGAAGCGGGTTCGCTCGGCTGGGTCGCGGCCGGCGGCTCGCCGCGTACGATCGGCCGGACCCTGGGCCTGGCGGGCCGCGAGGCGGTCCACCGCCATCTGCTCGGCGCGCCGATCTGGCGGCGCGTGACCGATCCTGAGCATGACGACCGCCTCGCCCGCATGACATCGACGGTCAGAGACCGCTTTCCCGCGATCTGGGCGGAGATCGAGGGGCTGGCCGAGGGGCTCGACCTGCCGCTGGCACACGTCATGGCCTGGAACTGCCGCGGCGATCTGCTTGCCTCGACGCCGGACGGCTGCACCACGGTGATGGTGCCGGGTGAGACGCCGGTCATCGCCCACAACGAGGACGGGCTGCCGTTCTTCCGCGGCGCCGCCTTCATCGCCGACGTGGTGCCCGAGGCCGGGGCCGGCTTCCGCGCCTTCTGCTATCCGGGCTCGATTCCCGGCCACACCTTTGCCTTCACCGCGACCGGGCTGGTGCAGACCGTCAACAACCTCCGGCTGACCGGGATCGAGGCCGATGTGCCGCGCATGGTGCTCGGCCGTGCAGTTCTGGCCGCCCGCGACATCGACGCCGCGCTGGCCGTGCTCGAGACGCGTCCGAATTCGGGCGGGTTCCATTTCGCGCTGTCGCATGTCGCCGACCGGCGGATCGTCTCGGTGGAGTTCGGCGGCGGCGAGGTGTCGGTGACCGAGATCACCGTGCCATCGGTCCACACCAACCACGCGCTGCACCAGCCTCGCGGCCTCGAACACCAGATCATCACCGCCTCCTCGCGAGACCGCCAGGCCCGCGGCACGGCGCTGCTGGCGGCCGGCGAATGCGATCCGCTTGCCATTTTGCGCGATGCCGGCGGCCCCGGTCTGCCGATCCGGCGCGACGCCCCCGACGACCCGGATGACGAGAACACCCTTGCCACGGCGCTCTTCCGTGTCCAAGACGGGATCGAGTGGAGCATCCATGACCGCAGAGACGGCCCCCCCGCCTTCGATGGCAAGACCGCCTGAGACGCTGAGCGAGCTGCGCGGGCTGATGGTGGCGATCGCGCGCGGCGAGGCGCCGATCAGCCTGGGCCCCAAGACACGCGACGCGCTGGGGCGCATCCTCGATCTGACGGGCAATCCCGCGCTGTTGTCGATCACGACGCTGGCGGAGGTGCTGGAGGTCAATCCCTCGACCCTGACGCGGCTTGCCCACAGCCTCGGCTATTCGGGCTTCCCCGCCTTCCAGCAGGTGCTGCTGACCGCCTCGATGGCGGTGCCGGGCGAATTCTATTCGCGCCAGGCTCGCGCGGCGCTGGCCGAGGGGACGAGCCCGCAGTCGCGGGCGGTTCAGCTGTGCCGCGAGAACCAGGCCAACATCGACCGCTTCGTCGAGAATTTCGATGCCGAGGCCTTCGAATCCGCGGTCGACCTGCTGATGTCGGCGCCGCGCGTCGCCGTCTACGGTATCCGCCAGTTCCACGCGATCGCGGCGTTTCTCGTCTACGGGCTGAGGATGATCCGCTCCGATGTCGCGCTCCTCGACGCGAACAGTCTGGGGATCGCCGAGGGACTTGCCATGTTGGAGAAGGGCGACGTGCTGCTCGCGGCGAGTTGCGCGCCCTATTCGTCACAGGTCGTCGAGGTGGCGCAGGTCGCGCGCGAGACCGGCCTGTCGATCGTCGCCCTCACCGACCGCGCCAGTTCACCGCTCGTCGGCAGTTCGCGTGCTGCGATCCTCGTCGCCCATCAATCGAGCTTCATCTCCAACAGCATCGGCGCCTTCACGGTGGTGGCCGAATGCCTGATCAACGCCTGCGCCGCCGCCCGGCCCGACCAGACGCGCAAGGCGCTGGCAGACCGCGACTGGATGATCGAACGGCTGGTCATCGAGATGTAAGTGGCGGGCGCGAGAGCGGTTCCCATGGGGCCGCGCCGGGCGGACTTCACCGATCGGGAAGGCTGAGCGCAAAGGATCCACCTGGTCCAGGCCAGATGGTTACAATACCGCCTTATCTGTCGCGTGACGACGGAAGGCGGCATCTGTTGCGGCCAATCCTAACCCGCCGACCAACCTGAATCCTTGATTCTTGGCGCACCCGACAGGATTCGAACCTGTGACCTCTGCCTTCGGAGGGCTAAAGACCACCTACGCTGCAATATCCGAGAGTGTCCAAAGCCACGTATTTTCAATGAGTTGCGACGAGTGCTGTTCGCCGCGATGTCCGATTTTCGCCACAGACTTGCGCTCAGTTGGTTGCAATGTGGTTGCAACGAGAGGGCGCGCAAATGCCAAAACTCACAAAGCGAGTGATCGAAGGCCTGACCTCTACCGGGGCAAGGACAGGCACACTCTACTGGGATAGCGAACTGAAAGGGTTCGGCATCAGGGTAATCCCATCGGGCCTCAAAACCTTCGTTGTGAAGTATCGCACTCGAAGCGGGCGCCAGCGC
>JAEYRQ010000166.1 GCA_023435545.1 Pseudomonadota bacterium
ACCACGAGCACCAGCGCGGGGAAGTTGCCTGCCGCCGCCAGCGAGAACGCCCAGGCCACCATCGACAGGATGTCCGCCGGTCTCGTCGAGGCCAGCCACGCCGCCGCGATGGCCACCACCACGAGCAGCACGCGGGCGACGATCAGTCGCCGATGCGTGGAGGCGTGCGGGTCGACCATCTTGTAGTAGACGTCGTGGCTGAGCGCGTTGGCGATAGCCAGCAGCAGACCGTCTGCCGTGGACAGCGCCGCGGCAAGGCCGCCGGCCGCCACCAGACCCGCGATCACGTAGGGCAGGCCCGCGATCTCGGGGGTCGAGATGACGATGACGTCGGTATTGATCGACAGCTCCTGGAGGGCAAGGATGCCGTCCGGATTGCCGGCCGTGGCGCAGGCAGCCAGGATCGCCTCGACATTTGCCGCGTCCTGTCCGCAGATTTTCACCAGCCCGAGCTGACCGTACTGGAACACCCAGGCCGGCAGGTCGGTGATCGCCGTTCCGATGACGTTCTGGTAGACCTCCAGCTTCGCGAAGGCGGCATAGGCCGGCGCCGTGAAGTACAGGAGGAAGATGAACAGCATCGACCAGCCCACCGACTTGCGCGCATCACGGACGCTGGGCGTGGTGAAGTAGCGCATCAGGATGTGCGGCAGCGACGCCGTGCCGACCATCAGGCAGAGGATCAGCCCGAAATAGTTGAGCGGATCGTAGGTCGTGAACGGCTGCAGGTAGGGCTTCATGTCGGCCGGAGCCAGTCCCTGGGCCTGTAGCTGCCCTTCGAGCTGCGTGATCTCCTGCAGTGCCTGACCGTACATCAGCTGCGGGATCGGCACGCCGTAGCGCTGGGCCGACAGGATCACCACCGGGACCAGGTAGGCGACGATCAGCACGATGTACTGGGCGACCTGCGTCCAGGTCACCGCCCGCATGCCGCCCAGCATCGAGCACAGCAGGATGCCGAGCAGGCCGACGAACACCGCGACTTCGAACGGCATGCCGAGGAAGCGCGAGGCGATGATGCCGGTCGCGTAGATCTGCGCGGTCACATAGGTGAACGAGCAGGCGAACAGCACGAGGATGCCGAGGAACCGGGCGAGATGCCCGCCGAAGCGCGCCGCCAGGAAGTCGGGAACCGTGTAGGCGCCGAACTTGCGCAGGTAGGGAGCAACCAGCACCGCCACCAGCACGTAGCCGCCGGTCCAGCCGAGCACGAAGGCAAGGCCGTCATAGCCCAGCATGTAGAGCGTGCCGGCCATGCCGACGAACGAGGCGCCGGACATCCAGTCCGCCGCGGTCGCCATGCCGTTGTAGAGGGCGGGCACCCGCCGACCGGCGACGTAGTACTCGCTGACCTGCATCGTGCGCGACAGGACGCCGATGCCGGCATAGACCAGCAGGGTGAAGAACACGAACAGGTAGCCGATCACCCGATTCGGCACCCCAACCTGCTCGAGAATCGCCAGGAGGATGACGAAGGCGGCGAAGCCGCCCGTGTAGATCCCGTAGATCTTGCCAAGATTGTTGACGAAATCGGTTCCGCCAGAGGATTGCGTTGCCATGTTTCGCTCTCCCCTCAGTAGTCGTCTTCGGCGACGCCGAATTCGCGGTCGATCGAATCCTGCTTGCTGGAGAACCAGAAGATCAGGACGACGAACACGATCAGCGATCCTTGCGCGGCCATGTAGTAGCCGAGCGGAAATCCGAGGATTACGATCTGGTTCAATGAACTGACGAACGCGTGGATGACGAAGCCGAAGATCGCCCAGATCACCAGAGAGGTGACCATCAGCCCCTTCGTTCTCGACCACCAGGCTTCGTCGTTGCCGTTAGCCATGGGTAGTGTCCTCCCGGTAACGGGCCGGACGCCGGATTCGAAAGCCTGAACCGGCGCGGCCCCCCTTTGCATCGCGCACCGACGAACGTAGTCGCCGTCCCCCGGCGCCAAGACGCGGCGCAAGCCTGCCACTCCGCCACGATCCCCGAAGGTTACCATTCCGTAACAGTGGTCTACATTCGACTTTCGGCTACGCTGCGCACAGTCATGATGCGGCGCAGCGTTTCTTGCTGCACCGCAGTATTTCCGCAATGAGCAGTCCATCGCCCGGTAATGCTTGCGCAATCGGCGTCGGCGCGGAACACTCTCGGGCAGGGGAAATGAAGGGGAGCGCCGGGTGGAGCAGATCGGGACGTATCGCATCCTGATCGCGGACGACCATCCGCTGTTCAGGGACGCGCTGAAGCAGGCGCTGTCCGGCAGCCTGTCCTCGGTGGAGATCGTCGAGGCCGGCACCCTCGACGAGATGACCGCGCGGCTCGAGCGCGATGCGGAGATCGACCTGGTGCTGCTCGATCTGGCGATGCCCGGGGTGCGCGGCTTCTCCGGCCTCCTGTTCCTGCGAGGGCAATATCCGAGCGTGCCGGTGGTCGTCGTCTCCGCCCATGAGGAGGGCGAGGTGATTCGCCGCTGCCTGGAGTTCGGCGCCTCCGGTTTCATCCCCAAGTCGATCGACGTGGAGTCGATCCGCCGCGCCGTGGCCGAGGTACTCGACGGTGGCGTGTGGACCCCGCCCGAATTCGATCCGGAGGCGGGCGAAAGCGGCAATGCCGACATCTCCGAGAGGCTGGCCACCCTCACGCCGCAGCAGGTGCGCGTGCTGATGATGCTGAGCGAGGGGTTGCTCAACAAGCAGATCGCCTTCCAGCTCGGCGTCTCCGAGGCGACCGTGAAGGCCCATGTCTCCGCAATTCTGCAGAAGCTCGGCGTCGACAGCCGCACCCAGGCAGTGATCGCCGCCAGCCGCATCGAGGCTGGCCAGTGGCCCGGGCCGGGATAGACGTGACCGGGATAGGGAGCGGAGACTACTCCGCCGCCTCCCTCCGCGCCGGGATCTGGGCGAGCACCGCGCGCAGCGCCGCAGCCTTCAGCGGCTTGTAGAGCACGGCGATACCCTTCGAGCGCGCCTCGTCGCGGATCGGCGGCGAGCGGTCGGCGGTGATCAGGATCGCCGGCATCTGCCCGCCGAGCTTCCATCTGAGATCGGTGACGGCCTCCACGCCGTTGCCGTGGTCGAGGTGATAATCCACCAGCAGCACGTCCGGCTTGGCCTTCTCGCGCTTGAGCGTACGAAGGGCTGCCTTCACCGAGGGCGCCGTCAGCACCCGGCAGCCCCAGCCGGTCAGCAGCGCCGCCATGCCGTCGAGGATCTGCGGCTCGTTATCGATGCACATCACGGTAAGACCCTCGACGCGGGCGCCGGAGCGCCGGGCGGGCCGCGTGGCCACCGGCGGCGTCGCGGCAGCCGTCACCGGGAGCTCGACGGCGAACACCGAGCCGCGGCCGGGCACCGACATCACCTCGACCGGATGGTCCAGCACCCGCCCGATACGCTCGACGATCGACAGGCCGAGCCCCAGACCGCGCGTGCGCCGCGCGCTGTCCTCGAGCCGCTGGAACTCCTGGAAGATGATCTTCTGCTTGGCCGGCGGGATGCCGGGGCCGGTATCGTGGATCTCGATCCTCAAACGCCCCGGCCGCCGCCGGCAGCCCACCAGAACCCGGCCGCTGACGGTGTACTTCAGCGCGTTCGATAGGAGGTTCTGCAGGAGTCGCCGGAGCAGCCGCCGGTCGGAGCGCACCGTCAGCGACGACCGCAACACCGTCAGCTCGAGCCCGTGATCCTTGGCGATCGGCGCGAATTCCACCTCGAGCTGGTCGAGCAGTTCAGCGATGCCGAAGCTCGACAGCTCCGGCTTCAGCGCCCCGGTGTCGAGCCGCGAGATGTCGAGGATCGCTGAGAGGATATCCTCGACGGCGTCGAGCGAGGCATCGACGTTCTCCGCGATCTTCCGGTCGTCCGGCTTCAGGCGCCGTTCTCTGAGGCTCGCCGCGTAGAGCCGGGCCGCGTTGAGGGGCTGGAGGATGTCGTGGCTCGCCGCGGCCAGGAAGCGGGTCTTGCCGATATTCGCCTCCTCCGCCGTGGCGCTCGCTTTCTCGAGCTCGGGGTGCAGCGTTTCCAGTGCGTCGGTGCGCGCGCGCACCCGCCGCTCCAGCGTCTCGTTGGCGCGCTCCAGCGCC
>JAEYRQ010000221.1 GCA_023435545.1 Pseudomonadota bacterium
TAGCTGATCGTTCGCTGGGGCTCGGGGGCGAAAGGGAAATGTATGGCAGCCGGCTGGCTCGCCTCGGCGGGAAGGGCGAGACCGGCGGCAAGAAGAATTGCGGACAGCGCAGCGACGAGGCGCATCAGGTGGCTCCGGGACGGTCAATGGGTTGCCGCGCCATATGCCAGCCTGCTCTTTCAGCAGTATTCTGTGGCGGAGAGGTACCTGTTTCGAGTGTTTCGAGCCACCGAGCGCCGAGACAGCACAAATTGGCGCCAAACAGCGCCCGAATCGCTGGCCGACGCTTGCACGCCGCGGAATGTCGCGATAGTGTCTGGCCTCGCCGCAAAAAAAAGACCGCCCGGGGGTACCGGACGGCCCAAGTCTAGGGAGGAAACGCCCAAGGAGGGCTGCAGCACCGCGAAACGGCAGAGCGATGCTGCACTGCAATATATAAGGGGTGGGTCCCGGCGCTACAAGCCCAAAGTGGCGGCGCACGGTGCCTCAAATTTCGGCAGGATTGAATCCCGGGCAGCGATGCGCCGGGATTTTTGTTGTCGGGAGGCGGATCAGTCGCTGCGGACCTGTCCTGCCGCGACGGCGGCGTCGACCACGTCGGCGATCTCGGTCAGTGCCGCGGCCAAGGACCGGGCCTGCGCAGGCGTGAGCTTCACCCAGGTGCGCCCGCTGTCCTCGAAGCGCGGAAAGTCGAGGTCGAGCCAGACCGAATCGGGCAGGCCGTGATCGGCCGTCCAATGGCAAACCTCGACCATCTCCGACGGACCGAGGACGACGCGCCTGCGCAGCTGCGTCCCGGCCGATCCCCTCACGTCCGCTCCTCCGCTGGCGCGCTCAATTGCCGGCGATGCGCGTCGCCATCAGCGCCAGCGCCGGCTGGTAGTTGGTGGACTTGTTCCAGGCGGCCAGCACCGGGAAGTTGCGGCCGCCCTCGGTCCAGGGCTGGCCGCGTTGCCAACCATGGGCCTTCAGGTAGTTGGCGGTCGAGCCCAGCACGTCCGGAACGGAGCGGATCAGATCTCGCCGGCCGTTGCCGTCATAGTCGATGGCGAAGCGCACGTAATTGGAGGCGAGGAACTGGGTCTGGCCGAGTTCGCCCGCCCAGGCACCGCGCATCTCGTTCGCGGTGAGATCGCCGCGATCGATCAGCCGCAGCGCCGAGAGCAGTTCGTTCTGGAACATTTGGGTGCGGCGGCAATCATGGGCCAGGGTGGCGAGCGAGCGGATCACACTCATGTTGCCGGTGACAGCGCCGAAATCGGTTTCCATCGCCCAGATGGCCATCAGGACGGGTCCCGGCACGCCGAACTGCTGCTCGATTCTGGCGAGCAGCGCGGCTTGCTGGTTCAGCATCGCCTTGCCCTTGTTGATTCGCCCGCTGGTGACGCGCTGGCGGGCGAACTCCTCGAAGCTGACGCGGAAGTGCTGCTGGTTGCGGTCCAGCGACAGCACCTTCTTGTCCTCCGTCAGTCCATCGAGCGCGGCAAGGGCCTTCGGCGAGACCCCTAGCTGGGCGGCCTCGCCCCTGAACTGGGTGATGAAGGCGCTAAAGCCGCCGGGTGGCTGACATTGCGCCGCCTGCGCCGCATTGCCAAATGCGGCGAATGCCAGAGCCGCGGCGAGCGAATGTGCTGCAATCAGGACACGCATGCCTCGAATCATGATGGACCAACTCCCCTGCGCTGCCGGATTGGACTATGATTTAGCCCGGTTAACGGATTCCGTTACGTGACCGTGGTCACGAGGCGGTGAGGGGAGCCAGGGGCGTCGGTCGAATGTGTTGCTGAACTGCAACGGCGCCATCCCAATCGTATGGAGCAGGGCAGAGTTTACGCCCGATTCATCGAGAGCTGCCCAAATTCTGCCCGCGTGTACGGCCAACCCGTGAAACCAACAGGCGACCACGATGTTTCCTGATTGGGCCGATGCAGAAGGAAGTGGATTGATGTCTTACCAGCGTTCTCTGATTGCCGCCGGCGCCCTGTCGCTCGCGGTTCTTGTTCCTGCCGGCGGCGCGATGGCGGCCGACATGCCGAGCTACACCCCGCCGCCTCCGATGGCGGTGGCTCCCGTCTGGTCCTGGCAGGGCTTCTATGTGGGCCTGTTCGCGGGCGCCGCGTGGGGCGATGTCGACGCGACCGAGCTGTTCAACGTGCCGACGCTCACCTACTACAATGGCTTCGGGGCCAACTACACGCTCGACGGCACCGGCTTCTTCGGCGGTGCCCAGGCCGGCTACAACTGGCAGATCGACCAGTTCGTGCTCGGCGTCGAGGGCGAGCTCGGCTATATGAACCTGAAGGACAGCGTTCTCGACCCGAACTCGCTGTTGCTGCCGGTTCCCGACACCGAGACCAAGTTCGACTCTGACTTCTACGGCGCACTGACCGGCCGCGTCGGCTTCGCCGTCGATCAGGTCCTGCTCTACGCCAAGGGCGGTGTGGCCTTCCTCAACGCCGATGCGACCACGCTGGACGCGTGCAACGTCGGCGGTTGCGGTGCCCTTCTGATCAACGCCACGGGCAGCGACACCATGGTCGGCTGGACGCTCGGCGGCGGTCTGGAATACGCCTTCACGCCGAACTGGAGCATCAAGGCCGAGTACATGTACTTCGACTTCGGTGACTTCGACATCTCCGGCCTGGCCTCCAACGGCCTGGTCTACACCCAGAACTTCGACGTCACCGCGCACACCGCGAAGGTCGGCATCAACTACAGGTTCTGATACCGGCGCACCGG
>JAEYRQ010000277.1 GCA_023435545.1 Pseudomonadota bacterium
TGCCTCCCGTAGGAGTCTGGGCCGTGTCTCAGTCCCAGTGTGGCTGATCATCCTCTCAGACCAGCTACGGATCGTCGCCTTGGTGAGCCGTTACCTCACCAACTAGCTAATCCGACGCGGGCCCATCCAAAGGCGATAAATCTTTCCCCCGAAGGGCGTATACGGTATTAGCACGAGTTTCCCCGAGTTATTCCGTACCTTTGGGTAGGTTCCCACGCGTTACTCACCCGTCTGCCACTCCCCCCGAAGGGGGCGTTCGACTTGCATGTGTTAAGCCTGCCGCCAGCGTTCGTTCTGAGCCAGGATCAAACTCTCAAGTTGGATTGAGATTTTGTCTCGGCAATCTGGTCGCTCGCTTGACGAGGTTCTTTTAGAACCTCGAAACGTGAACCATGCCGAAATCTCGGATGTCCGAACCCCGGAGGGTTCGACACGCGGGACTCCGCCGTCCACGTTTCTCTTTCTTCCTATTCACTTGTCAAAGAGCCCGCACGGCCGAAGAGGCCGCGCACCCTGTGCGTCTCCGCTCAGGAACCGATCGAGACCGCCATCTTGGCAGGGCCAAGAAGATTAGCACCGTCTTCGATCCGAAGTAAAGCGCCACAGTGTTGTGAGACGCGAGCCGCGTCAGCGCCGTGGCGTGGTGCGGTATATAGGTGGGGCGTCATCTGCTTGTCAACACCCCGATTTCGAAGCGGGCGATTTTTTTCTCGCACCCGCGAAAAACGTTTGGATTCCCTAGCGCTAGCGCTGTCTGGGGCCCCATTGGCGCCACATTCGTCGGGCCATTCTCTCATCTGTGGCGGCCAATGTTGTCGGGTCGCCGGGCGGGTTCCGCAGCGAAGGTCAGTCGGCCCTGGCATCGCGGGATCGTCATGGTCCGGTTGACACCGCAATCTCGGCTCCGCATCGTCCTGTCGCTGCTTCGCCGCGCGTCTTCTTAATCCCCGGGGCGGGAGAGGCGCAGGCACGCAGGACGGCTTGGGGCGGGCGCATGGGCGGCCGACCTCTTCGGGGGCGACTGACGGTCTGCGAGGGAACAACGCTTGTGAATATCGGTCGGGAGCCGGCGCTCACATTCGACGCGCAGCAGCCGCGCGAGTCCGCCATCGATCGGCGGCGGATAAATCTGCGCTGGCTCGCCTCGACGGTCCTGACCGGCCTCGCCGGCGCTTCGCTGATGGGCGGTGCGCTGTTCATCGCCTTCGACCGCCAGGCCGAGTTCGCCGCAAACCCCGACATCCAGTTCGGTGGCATCCATGCCGAGGGTGGCACGATCGGCGCCGGCAAGGGCGACCGCATCGTCATCCGCACCAGCAACGTCTCCTCGCGCCAGGTCATCCAGGAGACGTCCGTGCGCAGCGTCGGCGGCAAGGAGTTCGTCATGGTCACGCCTTATGTGCGCGTGACCGCCAGCATGCCGCTCAACCGCACCGAATTCACCGAACATGCACCGGCCTTCAATCCGCTGAAGCTGTTTGCGGACGTCGGCGCCTGGAACGACGACCGGGCGGCACCGGCGATCGAGAGCGACGAGTCGGTTTCCATCACCTATGCCACGCTCTCGCCGCAGGCCATCGACGATGGCGGTGAGCGTCTCGCCCTCGCCGAGATCGAGGAGGCAATCCGCGAGAACGTCGACTTCACGTCCATCGATCTTGCCTTCGCCTCACCGGTCCTGCTGCCGCAGTCGGCAACCGGTTACGCGGCGCTCGGTCACCTGGAATCGCCGGCGCAGGCGGCGGCAGCCGATCTCGCGCGCTACGCGGCCACCTCGCCCTCCAACGTTACCACGGTCTTCAAGCGCCCCTCGCTGGCCGGCCTGCGTCGCGACGAAGAGGTCACCGTCCAGATCCAGAAGGGCGACACACTGGAGTCTATCCTGATCGATCATGGCGCGACCGCGCAGGAAGCGGCCGAACTGATCGCGATCGCCAGGGGTGACGGCGGCATCCCAGTGCTGCAGGTGAACGATCAGGTGCGCATCACCGTCGCCCCGGATGCGGACGATCCCGAGCGGATGCGGCCGGTCGCCGTGGTGCTACCCGCCGAGGGCCAGAGCGTTGAGCGTACCGTCGCGCTCGCACTTGCCCAGCCGCTGTTCTCCAGGAGCGGCGGGCTGCTGACAGGTTCACTTCGCTCGACGAGCGCCCCCGCCCCGAGCCAGACAGGACCGCGCGCCACCGTCTACGAGGGCATCTACGACAGCGCCCTCAGGATGCAGGTGCCGGAGCCGCTGGTCACGGAGATGATCAAGGTCTTCTCCTTCGACGTCGACTTCCAGCGCAATACCTCCGCGGGCGACGTTCTGGAGGTTTTCTACGCCGAGGCAGGTGAGGAGGAGGGCGCTTCACAGCCGGAACTGCTCTACGCCTCCATAGGTGTTCGCGGCGAGCTCAGGCGCTACTACCGCTTCCGCACCCCCGACGACGGTGTCGTCGACTACTACGACGAGACTGGCAAGAGCGCGAAGAAATTCCTGATGCGCAAGCCGATGTCGGGCGGCACCTTCCGTTCCGGCTACGGCATGCGCCGGCATCCGATTCTCGGTTACACCCGCATGCATTCCGGGGTCGACTGGTCGGCGCGCACCGGCACGCCGATCATGGCATCGGGCAACGGCACGATCCTCTACGCCGACTGGAAGTCCGGCTACGGCCGCCACATCCGCATCCGGCACGCCAACGGCTACGAGTCGAGCTACAGCCACATGTCGGGCTTTGCCCGCGGCATCGCCGAGGGCGTCCAGGTCCGCCAGGGTCAGATCATCGGCTATGTCGGCTCGACCGGCCTGTCGACAGGTCCGCATCTTCACTACGAGGTGCTGGTCAACGGCCGCAACGTCGACCCGATGAGGATCCGGCTGCCGCGCGGCCGCGTCCTCGACGGGCGCGTGCTGGCCGCCTTCGAGAAAGAGAAGCACCGGATCGACAGCCTGATGAACCGCGCCCCGGCATCGACCAGGGTGGCGTCGGCGGGAGAGTGAGGCGGGTGCAAACGAGCGTCCGCTGCCAGCCTGCCGACAACCCCTGACTGACCTCGACCCCCGTCGGCGCCAACCCGATCGACAGCAAAGGCGCCCGTGTCGCCACGGGCGCCCTTCTGCGT
>JAEYRQ010000316.1 GCA_023435545.1 Pseudomonadota bacterium
GCTTTCTCGGCCGCGAGATCGATCACGCCCTTGAGCGGGATCGCCGCGACTTCGCCACGCACCAGCAACTGCAGCGAGCCTTGCGGCGCGGCTGCATCGAACGAAATCTCGGCCACGCGCGCCATGCGCTTGATGACGTCGCTCCAGCGCTGTGCGCGCGCCTGCAACTCCTTCGAAGCGGTGACGAGGATCAACGGAAACAGCGTAGCCGGGGCGATGTTCATCTCGGCGCGCACCGAACGGATCGCGGTGACGAGATCGATCAGCCAGCCGATCTCGGCTTCCGCCTTCGGATCGGAGAACGCCTCAGCCCTCGCGGCCGACGACGTCATCACCGGCACTGCAAGCGGATCGCCTGCCATCGCCGCCTGCATCGAGGCTTCGAGCGCAATCTCGTCGTCGGGCTGGGTCGGCCAGGCCGCAAGCGCCAGCACGTTGTCGCGCGGTGCGGTGACGGCCCACAGCTCCTCAGTGATGTAGGGCATGAACGGGTGCAGCAGCTTGAGAATCTCGTCGCGCGCCCACGCAACTGCTGCCTGCGTCTCGCGCTTCGCCTCGCTGTCCGGGCCGAGCAGCACGGGCTTGGCCAATTCGAGATACCAGTCGCAATAGACGTTCCAGACGAAACGATACATCGCGCCCGCCGCATCGTTGAAGCGATAGGCGCGGATCGCCTCGGTCACTTCGTGCGTCGCATGCGAGGTCTCGTGCGCGATCCAGCGGTTCAACGTCTCCTTGCAGCGCGTGGCATCAAAACCTTTCACCAGCGCGCAGCCGTTCATCTCGGCAAAGCGCGAGGCATTCCACAGCTTGGTCGCGAAGTTGCGATAGCCCTCGATCCGGGCCCGTGACGGCTTGACGTCGCGACCGGGGGTGGCCAGCGACGCCATTGTGAAGCGCAGGGCGTCGGCGCCGTATTCGCTGACGAGGTCGATGGGATCGATGACGTTGCCCTTCGACTTCGACATCTTCTGTCCCCGCTCGTCGCGGACGATGCCGTGGAGGTAGACAGTGTGGAAGGGCACCTCGTTCATGAAATGGATGCCCATCATCATCATGCGGGCGACCCAGAAGAACAGGATGTCGAATCCCGTCACCACGACATCGGTCTTGTAGTAGCGCTTCAGTTCCGGTGTCTCGTCCGGCCAGCCGAGCGTCGAGAACGGCCACAGCGCCGAGGAGAACCAGGTGTCGAGCACGTCGGGATCGCGCGTCAGGAAGGCGGCGCGCCGCTCCGGGTCCTCGGCCAGCGCTACGCCCTCATCCTCGCTGATGATCTCGTTCAGCACATAGTGGGCGAGCGCCGCTGCGGAAGCCTCCTCCTCGGACTCCGCAACGAAGATGTGTCCGTCTGGCCCGTACCAGGCTGGAATCTGGTGGCCCCACCACAGCTGGCGGGAGATGCACCACGGCTGGATGTTGCGCATCCACTCGAAATAGGTCTTCTCCCAGTTGCGCGGGACGAACACGGTCTCCCCGCGCTCGACGGCCTCGATCGCAGGCTTCGCAAGCGTAGCGGCGTCGACGTACCACTGGTCGGTCAACCACGGCTCGATGACGACCCCGGACCGGTCGCCGTATGGCACCATGTGGACGTGGTCGTCGATCTTCTCCAGGAGCCCCAGCGCCTCGAACTCCGCAACGACCTTTGCCCGCGCCTCGAACCGGTCGAGACCCTGATAGGCCGGGGGCGCCTCGTCGTTGATGCGGCCGTGCGCGTCCAGCACGTTGATCATCGGTAGGTCGTGCCGCCGTCCGACCTCGAAGTCGTTGAAATCATGGGCCGGAGTGATCTTCACCGCGCCCGAGCCCTGCTCCGGATCTGCGTACTCGTCGGCAATGATCGGGATTTCCCGCCCGACGATCGGCAGGACGACCGTCCTGCCGACGAGATCGGCATAGCGCTCGTCGTCGGGATGAACCGCGACGGCGGTGTCGCCGAGCATCGTCTCGGGACGCGTGGTCGCGACCGTGATGGTCAGGCCCGGAGCGTCCTTGACCGGATACTTCAGATGCCAGAGATGCCCCTTCGTCTCGGTCGGCTGCACCTCGAGGTCGGAGATCGCGGTCAGCAGCTTCGGGTCCCAGTTGACCAGCCGCTTGTCCTTGTAGATCAGCCCGGCCCGGTAGAGCTCGACGAACACCTTCAGAACGGCCTTCGACAGCCCCTCATCCATGGTGAAGCGCTCGCGTGACCAGTCGCACGAGGCTCCCAGGCGGCGGAGCTGGTCGAGGATCATACCGCCCGACTGGCCCTTCCAGGACCAGACTCGGCGAATAAACTCCTCACGCCCGAGATCATGGCGGCTGATGCCGCTCCCCTCGAGCTGACGCTCGACCACCATCTGCGTGGCGATGCCGGCATGATCCATCCCCGGCTGCCACAGGACATCGCGGCCGCGCATGCGCTCGAAGCGGATCAGCACATCCTGCAGCGTGTTGTTGAGCGCGTGGCCCATGTGCAAGCTGCCGGTGACGTTCGGCGGCGGTATGACGATTGTATAGGGTCTGGCGCCCGCGCGATCGGGGCGACCCGCCTGGAACACGCCCGCGGCCTCCCAGGCCTCGTAGATCCGGGATTCCACCTGTGTGGGCAGGAAGGTCTTGTCGAGCATCGGAAATCTCGTCGCGCGCTGAAGCCGCCGGTCGGCGAGGGAACAAAGCCGAGGCGTCGCGGCGAGTCAACCGAGGCAGAGACGAATCCGTCGGCGTTTCGAGCGCTTCAGCGCCGGCCGCGCGATACGCGCTCGATCTCCTCGCGCACCAGCTTCTCCACAAGCACCGGCAGGTTGTCGTCCAGCCAGTCCTTGAGCATCGGCCGCAGCATCTCCTTGACCAGATCCTCCAGCGTTTTCGGATCACGCGAGAGAATCGTATCCGCCAGCCGACCGAAGGCCGCAGCCACCGCGCTGTCGGTCTGCGGCGACATCAGCGAGGACTGCGGCTCCGCCCCTCCACGGTCCGCCGCATTGGCCGCAGCTGATGGCCGCGGCGCCGGCTCCAACGGGTCCCGCTCGAGCGGCGCGCGACTGCCGGCGGGCGGTGCAGGCTCCGGCGGCTGCGCAGGTGGTGGCGGCGGCGGCTCAGGCGGATTCTTGGCTTGCGCCGTCCGAACCGGCTCGGGAACACCCAGTTCCTCGTCCGCTCCGAATTCGAGCACATCCGGCTCGACCAAAGGAGTACCGGCGGGTTCGGGCCGGGGAGCCGCTTCCGCTGCGACCGGTGGATCCTCCTCCTCTCCGACATCGATCGAATCGAAATCGAAATCCGGGGGAAGCGTCTCCGGCCTCGCCACCATGGCGTCGGTCAGATCGAAAATGTCGGCATCGTCCGACGAAAGTTCGGCTTCGTCCGGCTCCTCCACATCGGGGAGCGCGGCGGCTGCAGGCCGCATCGGCACCGGGGCGGCACTGCGCTGCGGAGGCGCTGGCGACGCCGGGGCAGCCATCTCGTCACCATCGGAGATGATCCTGCGAATCGAAGCGAGGATCTCCTCCATCGTCGGCTCGGGAGCCGGGCTCGGCTTGCTCATGATCCCCCATCTCCGCCGCCAGCAACCGGGGCGTCGCGCCGAATCGGCCAGCCTCCAGTTCTGAGGCGAATATCGCACGCCGATCGACGTTCGCAACCCTGACCGAGCCTTGCCCACAGCCCGGAAGCCGCAATCGCCGGCAGCGACCCGTCGGAATCCGCGCCGGCGTTAGATATTACTATTGGCCGCTCGGTGTACGCAGGCCGAACCACTTGTCGCGGACCTGCTGGTAGTGGCGCTCCGGCTGATAGCGGTCGACCGCCAGAGCCAGCTGCTCCGCGCTCAATTGCCCAATGGCCGAAACGAGTGCGTAGGATGCGACCACGCGCGCACTCTCCGCCTGCACCAGCGTCACACGCGCGTCGAGCAAGGTCTGCTCGGCGTCGAGGACATCCAGGGTGGTCCGCTGGCCGACATTGGCTTCCTCACGCACGCCGTTGAGTGCGATCTGCGCCGCATTCACCTCTGCCTGCGAGGACGTAATCGATGCGGTCGCCGCCTCAAGGGTTCCCCATGCCGAGACCACCGCCTGGCGGACGCTGGCGCGGGTGGCGTCGATCTGCATCGAACGTTCGGTGCGGATCTCCTTGGCCTCCCGAACCTGGGAATACTCGAAACCGCCCTGGTAGATCGGGATGGTGAGCTGCGCGATGATGCTGGCCGAGGACGAACTGTCGATCGCCGCGGACGGGTTGTTCGTGTAGTCGGCGCTCGCTTGCAGGCTCAGTGTCGGCAACAGCGTCCCCTCGACGACCTTGACTGCAAAGGCAGAAGCCTCTTCGGCGTAGACCGCAGCGATGATCGCGGGATGGTTGGAATAGCCGAGTTGGACAGCCTGGTCGAGGTTCGAGGGAAGCGACCGCGACGGAGGCGCCGGCGCTAGATTCACCGGATCACGGCCGATGATCTGCCGGTACTGCGCCTTGCTCGTGAGCAGGTCCGCCTCCGCCAGGTTCAGCTGTGTATAGGCTCCCGACAGCGCCGCCTCCGCCTGGGCGACGTCGGTGTTGGTGACCTCGCCGACCTGAAAGCGGTCGCGCGTCGCACGCAACTGTTCGCTCAGCACCTCGATGTTCTGGCGCTGCAACTCGACGATCGCCTGGTTGGTCAGCACCGCCATGTAGACCTGAACGCTGTCGAACAGGACGTTCTGCTCGGTATTGCGCAGCGATGCCCGCGTGGCCCGCACCGTCGCCTCGGCCTGTTTGGTCGAATTGACGGTCCGGAACCCGCGGAACAGGTTCTGGCTCACGGTCACCCCAATGGTGGAGGTCGTCAGGTCGAGGCTGCCGCCCGGCGTGGTCGAGGTGTGGCTTTGCCGTATCGCGCCTTCCCCGAAGACCTGCGGACGCCATCCCGAGAGCGCCTGCGGCACGAACTCGTCGACAGCACGCAGGTTGGCCCGTGCGCCATTGAGCGTGGGATTGCTGACATAGGCGGCAGACAGTGCTGACATCAGCGTTTCAGCCTGCGCCGACTGCCCCGCAAATGCGCCGGCAACCACAACGACGGCCGCGAGCAGTTTCCTGCCCGCGCCGAGTGCGATTGCCGAACTCGAATCGACTGTGGACATCACGACCCAGAGACGCTGAAACCCTGTCGAATCCGTCAATTGTTTCGACGGTTGCAGGAACTATAACGCCTCTGATCGCGGGGAGAAGTGCACAGTCGCCAGGCAGGAATAATTGCCGTTCCGGTGGCGTATATCGGCCACACCGGCTCCGGGTGCAGATTAGGCGGCCGACATCGCGGTGCGACAGCCCATGTCTGCCGTCCGTTTCGCCAGAACCACCTTTCGGTGCGCCCGCCGCTAGAAGACGAACTCCACCGCCTTCTTGAAGCCGGGGAGCGGCCGTACGTTGATATCGAAATCGACGCGTGAGGAGATCTCGCCGCCACTCATCTTGAACAGGGTCGCCTTGCCGATCGGGCCGTGCAGGACGGGGGCGACGAGCCTCCCCCCCTCGCGGAGCTGCCTCAGCAACGCCTCCGGAACGACCTCCACGGCCCCCTCCAGCACGATAACGTCGAACGGCGCCTGACCACGGCACCCCTCGCTCAGTTCGCCTGTTATGACGGCCGCGTTGCCGACGCCCAGATCGACCAGCAGTTGGTCCGCCCGAGTGGCCAGGTCCGCCTCGCATTCGATTCCCACGACCGATTCCCCCAGTCGCGCGAGAACGGCCGTCGAGTAGCCCGTGCCGCAGCCCACATCGAGCACCAGGTCCCCCTGCCGGATGCTCGCCAGCTGGATCAGCCTGGCGAATGGCATCGGCTCCATCAGCCAGCGCCGACTGCCGGCCCCGGTCTCGGCGAATGGAACATCCTCATCGATATAGGCGAGCTCGCGCATCGTCGGGGCGACGAACCGCTCCCTGGGGATCTCCAACATCGCCGAGATCAGGTCCCTGTTGGTGACGTTGTTGGTGCGAACCTGGGATTCGACCATGTTCCGCCGCGCCAGCTCGTAATCGCTCATGTCTCTGGTCTCCCACCTCGCCCGCCGCGGCCACCCGATCCGGCGCGCACCCTATAGCATAGCCCGGCCGCGACCAGCCAGCCGCCGAAGCCGACGGACAAGTGTCCCGCGCCGCGTTTCGGGCTTGCCTAAGCGCAACCCCGCAAATATGTATCGCTCCCGGCCGGCCACGTGGCGGAGTGGTGACGCAGCGGACTGCAAATCCGTATACCCCGGTTCGATTCCGGGCGTGGCCTCCAGCCTCTTTCGCGCGGCAGCGATCACTTCGCCCGCTGGCGGAGGCGTGTGGCCTGGCGGCCGACCCAGACATCGGCCCTGCGGCGCATGCGGCGGACAGGCGGCAGATCGACGGACAGCAACAGCAATCCGAGCGGCACCATCCAGAAGCCGAGAATCGGCAGAAAGCCGAACATCCCACCGATCAGCAGCAGCACGCCCAGCGTCATGCGCAGCCTGCGCGATCGCGGCACGCGGAACTGTCGGCCAGCGATCGATACCGTCCTCGGCCGATCGGATGCCAACCCGGGACCGGCCTCCAGATGATCTGCGCTCAATCGCCTCTCTCCTTGGCGGCATAGACCGTCGACATATATGGACACGGCCGTAGCCGGAACGAAGCCCACCCGGGACGAAGCCCACGACGACAAGAGCTTTGCATCCCGGCGAAGGTTTGATATAGGCGTCGGCATCGGCGCCGAGCACCTGATCCCCGGTAGCTCAGTGGTAGAGCAATCGGCTGTTAACCGATTGGTCGCTGGTTCGAATCCGGCCCGGGGAGCCACATTTCCACAACTCGCGCGTTCACGGCCTCGCACGGATCGTGTGCGTAAACGGCACCGGAACGCGCGATGTGCTGCAGTTGGCAGCTCTACGCGCTGCTTCTACGTTGTCCGCGCCTCACCTTTCCCGGCCGCACGCCTGGCGCTGCCGGGTCCTGCGAAAGGGCGGCTAGTCGACGACGTTGCCGGGCGACAAGATCTTCGTGTACTCGCCGAATATCGTCATACTGAAGTTGCCGTCCACTTCGGCGCGCGGCGCTTTCGTCGAGACGATGGCGACCGATATGTCCCTCGCAGGGAGATAGGCCATCACCCCGGCAAATCCGTGAAAAAGCGGTGTCTGCAGGATCCAGCCGTTGATGACCACGACCCCCAAACCGAAATAGCGGCGGCGATTCCATCGCCCCATCCCGGACGTCGTCGGCTCCAGCATCTCCCGGTAAGCCGCGGAGGACAGCAGCGCGCCCGTCCCGAGCAGGCGCGCCGACCGTTCCATGTCGGTGATGTCGGAGGTCATGATCGCCCCTGACGCCAGCGTCCAGGATGGATTCCAGAACGTCGATTCCTCGTACGTCCCGCGCTCCCGCGTGAACGCATGCAACACTGGCGTGGTAATCGAGGGAGTGGACGGGTTGGCGGTCTGCAGCAGACGCATCGGCTTGATGACGTGCTGCCGCATGAGCGCCGCCGTCGGCTGGCCGGCTGCGCGCTGCAACACCATCCCGAGCACGACATAGTTGGCATGCGAGTAGTTCCAGTCAGTGCCTGGCGCGAAGAGCGGCGGTTTGGCGAACGCGTAATCGAGCAATTGCCGTTGCGTGAACGTGCGGAACGGGTTCCTGTAGAAGTCCTCCTGGAATTCCGGCATCGGAACGTAATCGCGATAGCCGGACGTTCCGTTCAGCAGCATCCGCGAGGTGACGCGGTTCGCGTTCGGCATGTTCGGCAGCCATTTGGCGATCGGCTCGTCGAGGTCGAGGATGCCGCGGTCCTGGAGCTGGAGGGCGAGCGAACCCAGATAGGCAATGGCCACCGCGCCGATCCGGAAGTGCATGTCGGTCCGCGCCGGGACACCTGTCATGGACCTGCCGAACGCCTCGGTCAGCAGCAGGCTGCCGCCTCGGCTGACACGTACGATAGCCGACCGCAGCCCCTTCTCGTCGATCACCTTCCTTGTCGCGTCAGCAAGCCTGCATGCGATCAGACGACGATCCTGGCAGTCGACTTGATTGCCCGGCTCGGATGCCCGTGCATCAGAAGCAAGCAGCAGAATCGCTGCCGACATGACACCCAGCCTCACCTGAACGACGAAGTATCCCATCCTGCTCCACCCTCGCGCAATTTCACCTCAAGTCTGCGAGCCCGGAGATTGACATTCGGTGAAGTCAGCAAAGCGGTATTCGGAGATCGGGGCTGGCGAGACGCACAGAGCCCGATCGTTGCGGAGTGCCGGCTGTCCACGCTACTCCAGCGTGTAGCCTTTGCCGTTGAGCACGATGCGCCGGCCGCTGATGAGCGCGACCTCGGTCACTGCGCGGCCCTCAGCGTCGATGCGGTGTGCCGGGATGCCGGCGACCAGAGGGTGCAACTGCAGCACCTGCGTCCACACCGCGGGGAAGGCCATCCCGGCGCGGCGCGCAGCTTCGCACGCCGCGACCAGGTCGCGTGCCCGGTCCCGGTCGACGCTTTCTCGCATTGTCGCACTGTCCTGCTATCGTCGCGCGACAATTTGACGTGGCACCGTGCGCAGCGGATTGATCTGGATCAAAGTCCGACGCGGCGTGAAAGCCTTGAATTGTTTTTCTGTCAGTCGTCTGGTGCCGTATCAAGGCGGCAGGCTGGACCGGGCTGGCAGAAGGCTTCGTGCAGAGCATCGACCACGACCAGCACCTCCGGGCGGGTGATGCGATAGTAGACGGTCGTGCCGTCCCGGCGGGCTTCGACCAGGCCGTCGGACCTGAGCCGCATGAGCTGCTGGGACATCGGCACCTGGTCGATCCCCAGTTCCTGCCGCAGCTCGGCAACCGATTTTTCCTGGCGCCCCAGCGCGCAAAGCGCCAGCAGCCGCTGCGGATGCGACAGGCTGCGCATGAGGTCGGCGGCCTGCTCCGCCGCCGGGATCATTTCTTTCGCATTCATGTTATTGAATTTAAAATGTTTGAATGTTACATGCAAGCCCGAGGTACGGAACCACCTCACCAGCGGGCCGGACGGCCGGTCCGCGTTCTGTACCGTGATCAAGGGAGTCTCTCATGTCGCTCGACCGCGCCGTCTTGATGTTCGCCGGATTCGTTGTGCTCGCCTCGCTGGCCCTGGGCTTCTACGCCTCGCCCTACTGGTATCTGCTGACGGCCTTCGCCGGTCTCAACATGATCCAGGCCTCGCTCACCGGCTTCTGCCCCGCGGCGATCGTCTTCCGCAAGCTCGGCGTCAAGCCGGGTACGGCCTTCAACTGACCGGACCGCGTGGCCGGACACTCTCGGAGAACCTGTCGAACCATGCCGGGCATCAAGTCGCTGCCGGCGGTCCTCATCGCCGCCGCCCTTCTGGGTGGGCCTGCGTCGGCCGCCGATTTTGAGGTGCGGGAGATCACGATTCCGGAGCTCAAGGCGGTGTTCGGACAGATCGAGAGCCGGACCGTGGTGCCCGCCCGCGCCCGGATCGGCGGCACGGTAACCGAGATCCTGGTCGACGAGGGTCGCGAGGTCCGTGACGGACAGGTCATCGCGCGGGTCGTGGACGACAAGATCGCCCTCGAGCTCGGTGCAGCCGATGCAAGGATCCGAGCGCTTCAGTCGCAACTCGAGAATGCCAGCACCGAACTCGAGCGCGCCCAGCAGCTTCTCGGCCGCGGCGTGACCACCCAGACCCGGGTCGATCAGGCGCAGACCACCTTCGATGTGACCACCAACCAGATCGCCGCCGCCACCGCCGACCGCTCGGTGATCGAGCAGCGCAGCCGCGAGGGCGACGTGCTCGCCCCCGCGACCGGCCGTGTGCTGTCCGTGCCGGTGACGCAAGGCTCAGTGGTGCTGCCGGGCGAGGCGATCGCCCGCATCGCCACCGGCCGATACTTCCTCCGCCTATCGCTGCCAGAGCGCCACGCTGCCGAGATCGTCGAGGGCGACCAGGTGATGATCGGCCGGAGGGGCCTCTCCCCGACCGGAAACGGCCGGCCCGCGGCGGCCCGACCGGGCGAGATCGTCAAGGTCTATCCAGAGATCGCCGACGGCCGGGTCATCGCCGATGTCGATCTCGCCGAGATCGGCGACTACTTCGTCGGCGAGCGCACGCTGGTCTGGATCCCGATCGGCAAGCGCCAGGCACTGGCGGTTCCCGTGTCGGCAGTGGTCACCCGCCACGGGGTAGACTACGTGGCACTGCGCGGCGAGGGGCGCATAGCCGAGATCGCCGTCATCCTCGGCGAGGCGTTCGAGGGCGAGGACGGCGCCATGGTGGAGGTCCTCACCGGCCTCGAGGCCGGCGACCGGATCATCGTGCCATGAAGCTTGGTATCGCAGGAAACCTGACGCGGGCGTTCATCGCCTCGCCGCTGACGCCGCTTTTCCTGATCGCTTCGTTCGCGGTCGGCCTGATCGCGCTCGTCACGCTGCCGCGCGAGGAAGAGCCGCAGATCTCGGTGCCGATGGTCGATATCCATATCCAGGCCAACGGCCTGAAGGCCGAGGACGCGGTGAAGCTCGTCACCGAGCCGCTGGAGACCATCGTCAAGAGCATCGACGGCGTCGAGCACGTCTACTCGCAGACCGTTGACGACGGCGCGGTGGTGACGGCGCGCTTCCTGGTCGGCACCAGTTCCGATGCGGCGATCCTGCGCGTCCACGAGAAGGTGCGCGCCAACATGGACCGGATCCCGGTCGGCGTGCCGGAGCCTCTGATCGTCGGCCGCGGAATCGACGACGTCGCGATCGTGGTCGTCACGCTGACCCCCTCCCCCGCCGCTGCCGGGCGCTGGACGGCCAACGGCCTGACCCGGCTCGCCCGCGAGCTGCAGGTCGAGATTGCCAAGCTGCCCGACGTCGGCCTCACCTACATCGTCGGTGAGCAGCCGGAGGAATTCCGCGTTGAGCCTGACCCCGAGCGCCTGTCTCTTTATGGCATCACGTTGCAGCAGCTCGCCGGCAAGGTCGAGGGCGCCAACAGGGCGTTCCGGATCGGCCAGGTGCGCGATGCGGGCCAGCAGCGCGGGCTGATCGCCGGCCAGACCCTCCAGACTCTGCCCGAGATCGGCAACCTGCTGCTGACCGCCCGCGACGGCCGGCCGGTCTATGTCCGGGACGTGGCGGACCTCATGCTGGCGACCGACACCCGCGAAAGCCGCGTCCACGATACCCGCCGAACCGTCTCGGGCCTGGAGAGTACGCCGGCCGTATCGCTCGCGATCGCCAAGAAACCCGGCACCAACGCGGTCGTCATCTCGGAAGAGATCATCGAGCGGCTGGAGCAGATCCGCGGCGAGATATTCCCCACCGACATCGAGATGACGGTGACCCGCAACTACGGCGAGACCGCCAACGAGAAGGCGAACGAGCTCCTGTTCCACCTGGGGCTGGCGACGGTCTCGATCGTCTTCCTGGTGATGGTGTCGATCGGCTGGCGCGAGGCGATCGTCGTTGCCGTGGTCATTCCCACCACGATCCTGCTGACGCTGTTCGCCTCGTGGATCATGGGCTACACGCTCAACCGCGTCAGCCTGTTCGCGCTGATCTTCTCGATCGGCATCCTGGTCGACGACGCGATCGTCGTCATCGAGAACATCGCCCGCCACTGGGCGATGAAGGACGGCCGCCCGCGCGCGCAAGCCGCCATCGAGGCAGTGGCCGAAGTCGGGAACCCGACCATCGTCGCGACGCTGACGGTGGTCGCGGCACTGCTCCCGATGCTGTTCGTGTCGGGAATGATGGGCCCTTACATGAGCCCGATCCCCGCGAACGCCTCGGCCGCGATGCTGTTCTCCTTCTTCGTCGCGGTGATGCTCACGCCCTGGCTGATGATGAAGGTCGACCGCCGCGAGCCGGGCGCCGCGCACGGACATGGAGCGCATGGCGGGCACGGGGCACTCGGCCGGGCTTATGTCGCGGTGGCGAGGCCCGTCATCGCCGCGCGCTGGCGCGCCTGGCTGTTCCTGATCCTTGTCGGGATCGCGACGATGGGCTCGCTGTCGCTGTTCTACACCAAGGACGTCACCGTCAAGCTCCTGCCCTTCGACAACAAGGCGGAGCTGCAGGTCGTCGTGGACCTGCCGGAAGGCTCCTCGGTCGAGGCGACGGACCGGACGCTGCAGACGATCGTGGCGGGCCTCTCCGAGGTGCCGGAGATCGTCTCGTTCCAGACCTATGCCGGCACCGCGGCGCCGTTCAACTTCAACGGGCTCGTTCGCCACTACTACCTGCGCGCCTCGCCCGAGCTCGGCGACATCCAGGTCAACCTGGCCGAAAAGAGCCACCGCGACCGGGCGAGCCACGACATCGCTCTGGACCTGCGCCGGCGCATCCAAGCCATCGACCTGCCATCCGGCACGAGCGTGAAGGTCGTCGAGCCACCTCCGGGACCGCCCGTCCTAGCTACCCTGCTCGCCGAGATATATGGCCCGGATGCCGAGACCCGGCGGGCGGTTGCGACGAAGGTACGCGAGGCCTTCGAGGCGGTGCCGTTCATCGTCGATGTCGACGACTCCTTCGGCCAGCGCACGGAGCGCGTCCGGATCGCCATCGACCAGGACAACCTCGAATACCATCGGGTCGAACAGGGCGACGTCTACGACGCGATCCGCTACCTCTACGGCGGCTCGACTGTGGGCTATTCCCACCGCGGCGGCGGGCGACCCCCGATACCCATCCGCCTCAGCCTGCCGAAGGGTGCCCAGGTTGTCGATGCCCGCGCGCTGGCAACGCCGGTTCCGGCAAACGCGCTGCCGGGCGAACGCAGCATCGTCGAGCTGGGCGATGTGGTTTCGGTTTCGCGAGAGCTGTCGTCGCACGCGATCTTCCGACGCAACGGCCGTCCCGCGGAGATGGTGATGGCCGAACTCGCCGGCGACTACGAGGCGCCGATCTACGGGATGCTCGCCGTCTCCGACGCCCTCGAGGCGATCGACTGGGGAGATCTGCCCAGGCCCGAGATCGCGCTACACGGCCAGCCCGGCGACGAAGCGGTGGCGACGCTGCTGTGGGACGGCGAATGGGAAGTGACCTGGGTCACGT
>JAEYRQ010000160.1 GCA_023435545.1 Pseudomonadota bacterium
CGCGGCTGCTGTCCTTCTCCTACGGGGTACCGCCGGCCCACGTGGCCGAGGCGCTGCACCTGCCGGAGGGCGCCCGCGCCCAGCGCGCGGTGCGGCTTCGCCTGATGCAGGGGCTGGCGTTCTCCCATCTGACCACCTATGTGCCGGAGGAGATCGCCCAGGGGTATTCGGAATCCGACCTCGCCACGACGCCGCTGTTCCGCCTCCTCGAGCAAAGCGGCGTGCGTGTCGATCACGCCCAGCAGAGTGTGTCGGCGGTGCTCGCCACTCCGGAGATCGCCGAGGCACTGGACACCGAAGTGGGTGCGGCGCTGATCTCGCTTGCGCGGGTCGTGTACGACGCCGAGGGGCGCGGCATCGAGTATCTCGCCGCACTGTACCGGCCGGATCGCTACCGGCTCGAGCTGACGCTGAACCGTGTGGGGACCGGTGACGCTCCGAGCTGGCAACCGGTGGCAGGCGATTCCCGTCGCGTCGGCGCCGAGTGACGCCTGCGCCGGGCGACGACAGACGCCCGAGCGGCTTCCCGAACGAGCCTGAACGAGTACACATGGCCCCGCCCCGCACATTCTTCGACAAGCTCTGGGACAGTCACCGGATCCTGACCCGAGATGACGGTGCGGCGTTGCTGTGGGTGGATCGCCATTTCGTCCATGAAGGCTCGCACCACGCCTTCGCCAATCTGGCGGCGCGCGGCCTTGCCGTGGCGCATCCCGAGCTGACTTTCGGCGTCGCCGACCACTACGTGCCGACCCGCCCGGGCGCCGTGCCGGCCGACAACGTCGCGCGGATGATCCGCACGCTCAGCGAGAACACCGCGCATCACGGCATCACCCTGTTCGGCCAGGGCGATCCGCGGCAGGGCATCGTCCATGTCGCCGGCCCGGAACTCGGGCTCACCCTTCCCGGCCTACTCGTCGTCTGCGGCGACAGCCACACGGCGACGCACGGCGCGCTCGGCGCCTATGCGTTCGGGATCGGCGCGACCGAGGTCGCCCATGTCCTGGCGACCCAGACGATCTGGCAGAAGAGGCCCCGGCAGATGCGCCTCGTCGTCGACGGAGCTCTGATGCCCGGGATCGGTGCCAAGGACATCGCGCTCAACTGGATCGCCCGCCTCGGCGCCGATGGCGCCCGTGGCCACGCCATCGAGTACGACGGCACCGCGATCCGCGGCCTCTCCGTCGAGGGCCGGCTGACGCTCTGCAACCTCTCGATCGAGGGCGGTGCCCGCTCGGGCATGGTCGCCCCCGACGAGACCACGTTCGCTTGGCTGAAGGGCCGTCCCTACTCACCCGCCGGAGCCGACTGGGACCGCGCCGCGGAGGCCTTCCTGGCGCTCGCCGGCGACGTCGGCGCCGGCTTCGACCGCGAGGTGCGGCTCTGCGCCGGGGAGATCGCGCCGATCGTCACCTGGGGCACCAGCCCCGAGGAGGCGCTGCCGATCACCGCCACACTGCCCGACCCCGCGCGGGAACCCGACGAGGCGAAGGCCCGCCGCATCGCCGCCTCGCTCGACTACATGGGACTTGCTCCCGGCCGGAGCATCGAGGGCACGCCGATCGATCAGATATTCATCGGCTCCTGCACCAACGCCCGTATCGAGGACCTGCGCTCCGCCGCCTCCATACTGGCCGGCCGCAGGGCCAAGGTCCCCGGACTGATCTCTCCGGGATCGGCACAGGTGAAGGTGCAGGCGGAGCAGGAAGGCCTCGACCGGATCTTCATCGACGCCGGCCTGGAGTGGGTCGGCCCCGGCTGCTCCATGTGCGTCGGTATGAACGGCGACCTGGTCGCGCCAGGCAAGCGCTGCGCCTCGACCACCAACCGCAATTTCCGCGGTCGGCAAGGCAAGGGCGCGCGCACCCACCTCGTCAGCCCGGCGATGGCCGCGGCCGCCGCCGTCCCCGGCACCCTGACCGACGTGCGCAAGCTGCTGGAGGGGCGCACCTGATGGCCGGCTGGACCCGCCACGAGGGGCTCGCCGTGCCCCTGCCGCTGGAGAATGTCGATACCGACCAGCTCATTCCAGCCCGCTTCATGTCGACCCCGCCCGCGCAGGGCTACGGCTCGTAGCTGCTGTACGACCTCAAGTACGACGGCAACGGACAGCCCGATCCCGACTTCCCGCTGAACCGTCCCGACGCAGGCGGCGCCTCGATCCTGCTGGCCGGCCGCAACTTCGGCGCCGGCTCCTCGCGCGAGGCTGCCGTCTATGCGCTGGTCGACGCCGGCTTCCGCGTGGTTATCGCCCCGAGTTTCGGCGACATCTTCGCCTCCAACGCGGTCAACAACGGTCTTCTGCCCGCCCAGCTTCCTGCCGAGCGGATCGCGCCGCTGCTCGGCGGTGGACCGGTCCGGCTCTTGGTCGATCTCGCCGCCGGCACCATCGAGGGCGATGGTATCTCCGAGCGGTTCTCGCTCGATGCCGTCTGGACGCAGAAGCTCATCAACGGCTGGGACGACATCGACCTGACCCGGTCGCACATGGACGCGATCGAGGCGTTCGCCGATACCCGTCGGGCCGGCGCACCGTGGGTCTGGCCGGCGGCCGGCGGCGGCGGGATGCCGTAATGGCGCTCGAATATGCACCGAACGGTCTCCTCGCCGTCCTCGTGCCGCAGGCCAACACCACCGTCGAGGCGGAGATGCGGGTCCTCGTGCCGCCCGATCAGACCTGGATCGCCGGGCGCCTGACCAGCGGCAAGGCCACCATCGAGGACCGCCTGCGCGACTATCTGGAGACCTATGCGACGGCGATGGCGCAGTTCGCCAACGCGCCCGTCGCCGCCGCCGGCTTCGCCTGCACCGGGGCCAGCTACCTGCTCGGCCGCGAGCGCGAGGACGAATTG
>JAEYRQ010000378.1 GCA_023435545.1 Pseudomonadota bacterium
CGTATGGCGGGCCTCATGCTCGACGCGCAGTCCGCAAGGACGCAGGCCGAATCCCGACGCATGGTCGCCGAGAAGATGACGGCCAGCGGCCAGGCGGCGACGGCCGCCGGCTTCCAGATGGCGCGCGAGGGCCTGCGCATGTGGGGTGCGCTGGCACTCGGTCGGGTGCCAGACCTGGCCGGAGCCGCCGACCGGACGGCAGGCCGCCTCACCGCGCCCTATGCCAAGCGCGTGCGGGCCAACGCCAAGCGCCTGTCTTCCCGCAAGTCCGGCTAGAGCCCGATGAACGCCCAGCCGGACGCCCTCGTCCTGTTCATGCCCTCAGGCCGGCGCGGGCGCTTTCCGCTCGGCACGCCGGTGCTGGACGCGGCCCGCCAGCTCGGCGTCTACGTCGAATCGGTCTGCGGCGGGCGCGGCATCTGCGGGCGTTGCCAGGTCTCGGTCGCCGAGGGCGTGTTCGCCAAACACCAGATCACCAGTTCCGCCGACCACCTGACCGCCGTCTCCGAAACCGAGGAGCGCTACGCGCGGCTGCGCGGACTTGCCCCCGACCGGAGGCTGTCCTGCTCGGCGCTGATCGCGGGCGATCTCGTCATCGACGTGCCGGCGGAGGCGCAGTCGAACCGGGCGTTGGTCAGGAAGCGCGCCGAGGCCCGGCCGATCGAGCGCGATCCGGCGATGCGGCTCTGCTATGTCGAGGTCGAGGAGCCCGACATGGAGCAGCCGCTGGGTGACGCGGACAGGCTGTTGCGCGCGCTCGAGGCGCAATGGGGCTTCCAGGGGGCGACGATCGACTTCCCGCTCTTGCCCAGCATCCAGGCGGTGCTGCGGGAGGGCGGCTGGAAGGCCACCGTCGCCGTCCACGAGCACGGCCAACCGACCTTGGTGGCGATCTGGCCAGGCTTCCGCGACAGGATGTACGGCATCGCCGTCGACATCGGCTCGACCACCATCGCCTGCCACCTCTCCGACATGCTGACCGGCCGCACCGTCGCCTCGGCCGGCACCGCCAACCCGCAGATCCGGTTCGGCGAGGACCTGATGTCGCGGGTCTCCTACCTGATGATGAACCCCGACGGGCTGCCAGCGCTGACGGCTGCGGTGCGCGGCGCCGTCGAGGGGCTGATCGACAAGGTCACCGCCGAGGTGGGGGCGGACCGCGCCGACGTGCTGGAGGCGGTGTTCGTCGGCAATCCGATCATGCACCACCTGTTCCTCGGCATCGACCCGCGCGAACTGGGCGGGGCGCCCTTCGCGCTGGCGGTGTCCGGGGCACTGACCTTCCCCGCCCGCGACATCGGCCTCGGCATCAATCCCGGCGGGCGGGTCTATACGCTGCCCTGCATCGCCGGCCATGTCGGTGCCGACGCCGCCGGCGCGACCCTTGCCGAGGGGCCGCACCGGGGCGAGGAGATCACGCTGCTGGTCGATGTGGGCACCAATGCGGAGATCGTGCTCGGCAACCGGGACCGGGTTCTCGCCGCCAGTTCGCCCACCGGTCCGGCCTTCGAGGGCGCCGAGATCTCCTGCGGCCAGCGCGCCGCGCCGGGTGCCATCGAACGGGTGCGGATCGATCCCCAGACGCTGGAGCCGAGGATCCGGGTGATCGGCGTCGACGCCTTCTCCGACGAGGCCGAGTTCGCCGAGAAAATCGATCAGGTCGGCGTCACCGGCATCTGCGGTTCGGGCATCATCGAGGCAATCGCCGAGATGTATCTCGCAGGCATCATCTCGGCCGACGGTGTCATCGACGGCTCGCTCGCCGTCCGCTCCGACCGGATCGTGCCGACGGGCCGCACCTTCGCCTACGTGCTGTGGCGCGGCACCAATGAGATCCGCGTCACCCAGAACGACGTGCGCGCCATCCAGCTTGCCAAGGCGGCGCTCTATGCCGGCGTCAAGCTCCTGATGGACAAGCTCGGGATCACAGCCGTCGAGCGTATCAAGCTCGCCGGCGCGTTCGGCTCCTTCATCAATCCCAAGTACGCAATGGTGCTCGGCCTGATCCCCGACTGCGACCTCGCCAAGGTCGCCGCGGTCGGCAACGCGGCCGGCACCGGCGCGCGCATGTGTCTCCTGAACAAGGGATACCGGGCCGAAGTCGAACAACTGGTCGCCCGGATCGAGAAGATCGAGACGGCGCTGGAGCCGCGCTTCCAGGAACATTTCGTCCATGCCATGGCGCTGCCCAACAAGGTCGACGCCTTCCCCCGTCTCTCGGCGGCCGTGAGCCTGCCGGCGCCGAAGGTGCTCGCAGAGGGCGAGGGCGGACGGCGGGGAGAGCGGGGGCGCGAGCGGCGGCGCCAGCGCGGCAGCGAGTCATCCGGCGCGGGCGAGTGAACGACTTCCGGCCTGCATCCGTTTTCGTCACCTAAGCAATCCCCCGGAGAACGCCGACTGCTGGTAGAACAGCGGTCGGAGCGGGCAATCGGGAGCGGAATGGACGGCGATGAATCCTTCGCGAAAGCAACGCAGCCGGCGCAACAGGATCGCGCGCATCGTCGGCGGACTGATCGGGCTGGTCATCGTCGTGGCGGTGCTCGTGGTCGGGCTCGGCTACGCGATGCTGACGACCGGCCTGTTCGGACCGCTGCGCAAGGACGTGGTGGAG
>JAEYRQ010000381.1 GCA_023435545.1 Pseudomonadota bacterium
GCGCCGGCCGGGTGGAGATCGGCAGTGAGCCAGGCGAAGGCCGTCCGGCCCGCGCCACGCAGCACCTCGAACTCCTCCTGCATCGCGATCGACGACGGGACGAACTCGGCGCATCGATCGTGCCGCACCGCCTCGGGTCGAAGCTGCAGCATCAGCGAGGTCTCGACGTCGCCGGCGTGGATGCCGTGGGCGAGTTCGGCGTCGGAGAACACGCCGTCCGGAGTGCCGAGCCGGCTCCAGCTCGTCGCCACCACCAGCATCCGGTGCCGGATCCTGAGGTCGCGGGCGGCAATCCCCATGACATCGTTGTTGCCGCCGTGCGAGCTGATGATGACGAGCTTGCAGAGACCTGCCCGCGCGACCGAGTCGCCCAGCGCCACGAGGACGTCGAGCAGGAGGTGCGCGTCGATCGTCAGTGTGCCTGGGAAGCCGAGATGTTCGTCCGACTTGCCCACGGCGAGCGTCGGCAGGATCACGGCCGGCAGATCGTCCGGCATCCGCGCGACCGCGTCGGCGATCAACCCGTCGGCGATGAAGGTGTCGACGCCGGTCGGCAGATGAGGCCCGTGCTGCTCGGTCGCCGCGATCGGCAGGACGGCGATCCACGACGAGGTGTCCGCCTCGAACTCGGTGGTGGCCAGCGCCTGCCAGAAGCGGCGGGAGGGCATGGTCATGCCATATCCCCCTACACCTCCTCGAGGAAGCGCTTCGCCGCCTCGCCGTGCTCGCGGCGGAGGCGGGCGACGTCGACGCCGGTCGGCAGGCCGTCGACGACCGTCCACTCGCCGGCGATCATCACCCGGTCGGCCTTGTAGGCTCCGCACAGGACGAGGGCTGCCAGCGGATCGCCGGAGCCGGAGAAGCGCAGCTCGTCGAGGTCGAAGAAGGCGAGGTCCGCCTGTTTGCCGACCGAGATCGCGCCGATATCGTCGCGGCCGAGACAGCGCGCGGAGCCCTCGGTCGCCCAGCGGAACACGTCGTGATGGGTCACCGCGCCTGCACCATAGGTCAGGCGGTTGATCATCAGCGCGTGGCGGACGCCCTCGATCAGGTTGGAGTTGTCGTTCGAGGCCGAGCCGTCGACGCCGAGCCCGACCGCGACGCCGGCCGCCTCCAGTTCCTTCGTCCGGCACTGGCCCGACGCCAGCACCATGTTGGAGGTCGGGCAGTGGCAGACGCCCATGCGGTGGCGGCCGAGCCGCTCCACCTCCGAATCGGTGAAGTGGATGCCGTGGGCGAGCCAGACCCGCTCGTTCAGCCAGCCGAGCTCTTCCAGATAGTCGACGGGCCGGCAGCCGTAGTGCTCGAGGCAGTAGGCATCCTCGTCGCGGGTCTCGCCGAGATGGGTGTGCAGCCGGCAGTCGAAGCGCTCGGCGAGCGTCAGCGATTCCGTCATCAGCCGCTTGGTGACCGTGAACGGCGCGCAGGGCGCGAGCGCGACGCGGATCAGGCCGCCCTCGGACGCATCATGATATTTCGACAGCACCCGCTCGCAGTCGGCGAGGATGGTGTCCTCGTCCTGGACGACGCTGTCGGGCGGCAGGCCGCCGTCCTTGACCGACAGGTTCATCGAACCGCGCGTCACGGTCATGCGGATTCCGATCGAGCGCGCCTCCTCGACCTGGATGTCCATCGCCCCCTCGAGGCCGGAGGGGAACAGGTAGTGATGATCGGAGGCGGCCGTGCAGCCGGACATCATCAATTCGGTCAGCGCCAGCCGGGTCGCCAGCCGGAACGCCTCCGGTGTCAGCCTGCTCCAGATCGGATAGAGCGCCTCGAGCCAGGGAAACAGCTCCTTGTTGATCGCGGCCGGATGCGCGCGGGTCAGCGTCTGGAAGAAGTGGTGATGGGTGTTGACGAGGCCGGGCAGCACCACGTGGCGACCCGCGTTGAAGGTCGCGTCCACCGGAACCGCGGGTTCGCGGCCCCTCGCCACCAGTTCGACGATGCGGCCGGTCTCGACGACGATGCCGCGCTCTGCGCCCTCGGCGAGGACGGCGACCGGGTCCCTGATCCAGAGCCTGGCCATCTCAGTCGACCTTCGCCGCGATCACCTCGACCTCGACCTTGAACTCCGGCCGGGCGAAGCCGGAGACCACCATCAGGGTGGAGGCCGGCGGCGGGTCGGAGACGAAGCGGTCGCGCGCCGCCATGTAGGGCTTCAGGTACTCCCGGTCGGAGACGAAGGCGTTGATGCGCACGATATCGGACAGCGCCATGCCGGCATCGGCGAGGATCACCTTGATGTTTTCGAAGCACAGCCTCGCCTGGTCGTCGGCATCGGCCGGGATGATGCCGTCGATGCCGATGCCGAGCTGGCCGGAGCAGACCATCCAGCGCGCGCCGGGCGGCACGGCTATGCCGTGGCTGTAGGCCGCGAACGGGGGATGGATGCCCGAGGGTGTGTGATGCGATACCATGCCGCTCCCGCCTGTGCCGACCCGATCCGGAGACGCTAATGACCGGCCCCCGCCGCTGGCAAGACCTGACCACCGTCGATTTCGAGACGCTCGATCCCGAGCGCACCATCGCGGTGCTGCCGGTGGGCGCGATCGAGCAACACGGGCCGCACTTGCCGCTCGCCACCGACGCGCTGATCGCCGAGCGGATCGCGGCCTCCGCGGTGGAGCGGGCCGGTGACCTGCCGGTCCTGCTGCTGCCGACGATGCCGGTGGGAAAATCGAATGAGCACATCGACTATCCCGGCACGCTGACGCTGCCCGCCGAGACGCTGATCGGGCTGTGGCGCGAGATCGGCCGCAGCGTCGCCCGCTCGGGGCTGAGGAAACTTCTGTTCATCAACTCCCACGGCGGCCAGCCGCAGGTGATGGAGATCGTCGGGCGGGAGCTCAGGATCGACGAGGAGATGCTCTGCGTCACCTCGAGCTGGTGGCACATGGGCTTGCCCGACGGCCTGATCCCGGAGGCTGAACGCCGCCACGGCATCCACGGCGGCACGGTCGAGACTTCGCTGATGCTGCATCTGGCACCCGAACTCGTGCGGATGGACAAGGCCGAGGACTTCACGCCGGTCATGGTGGAGATCGCCGGGGACACCGAGCGGCTGACCTATGTGGGAGGCGTCGGCATCGGCTGGCAGGCGCAGGACATCCATCCGGCCGGAGTCGCCGGGAACGCGCGCGCAGCAACCGCGGAGACGGGCGCGGCGATCTTCGAGCATGTGGTCGCCGGCTACGTGACGCTGCTCGGCGAGGTCTCGGCCTACCCGCTGTCGCGGTTGAAGCGTCGCTGAGGGAAGCTGGCGTACGGC